>VSNR01000142.1 GCA_009774345.1 Lachnospiraceae bacterium
AGTATAGATAAGAAATGGGGCTGTCTATGAAGAAGAAATCAACAAATGCCGCACTGGCATCTGATCAGGATAAAAAGAGTGAAAAACGCACAAAGGCAATGAAAGCGGCAAGCACGACAAGGGAGATCCGTTGGGATAAGCTGGACAATACCGCACATCTTTTTCCGGTGATTGCCGGCGATAGTATGAGCAATGTGTACCGCATCAGTGTGACGCTGACAGAGCTTGTCGATGCTGTGCTGCTGCAACAGGCGTTAGATATTGTGCTGCCCAAATTTGACGGGTTTAACCTTCGGCTCCGGCAGGGCGTGTTCTGGTATTATTTTGAGGAAAACGGAAAGCCTGCGCCCAAGGTGCGGGAGGAGGCGGCGTTTCCATGCAGATATATCTATCCAAACCGGAATAACAGCTACCTGTTTCGGGTGACGTACTACAAATACCGCATTAACTTAGAGGTATTCCATGTGCTGACTGATGGAATGGGCGGCATTAATTTCCTCAAAGAGCTGACATATCAGTATCTGAGACTGGTACACCCAGAGCTCAAGGGCGATAAGGGAGACCTGCTCGCCAGTACGACTTCCTTGAACAGAGAGGACAGCTTCCTGAAAAATTACCGCAAAAGCTCGGAGAAGGGGTATCAGACCAAGAAGGCATATCTTGTGAAGGGTGAGCGCCTAAGCCCCGGTGAGTTTGGCATTATGCATGGATATATGCAGATTCCAGAGCTCAAGGAGGTGTGTCACCGGTATGGCGCGAGCATTAATGAATATCTGGTGGCAGTCTTTGTGTGGAGTGTATACAGGGAATGTATGCATGGAATGCCGTCTGACAAGCCTGTCAGGGTGGCAGTGCCAGTCAATCTCCGCCCGTATTTTAACTCGATTACGACAAAGAACTTTTTTGCGATGGTATCGGCAGAGTTTCATCCAGCCAAGGAGGAGTACACCTTTGAGGAAGTGCTGGAGATCGTGAAGGACAGCCTCAAGCAGCAGATCAATAAGGAGAATCTTGAACGGCTTTTCTCCTATAATGTATCCAATGAAAAAATACTGGTGGCGAGGGCGGCGCCGTTATTTATCAAAAATATAGCGATGCGCGTTGTGTATACGCAGTCCGCGCTTGCGAATACTTCGACAATTACCAATATTGGCAACATCACAGTCGATGATACCTATAAATCCTATGTGGAGATGTTTCATTCCTGCCTTGCCATGTCCAAGGGACAGCATATTAAGGGAAATATATGTTCATATGGCAGCACGCTGGTGTTCAGCTTTAGCTATGACCTTGCCGACCCATCCATACAGCGTGGGTTTTTTAGGAAAATTGCCGCAGATGGCGTTCATGTGGAGATTGAAAGTAACGGGGTGAATTATGAGTAAATGCAGACAATGTAATATAGAAGTGCTTGATGAGACACAGCGCTGTCCGCTGTGCGGCACGGTTCTGGAACCGACAGTAGAAGTGGAGAATATGTACCCGGATATCCGTTTAAAATCCCGGAAACTGGTATTTATATCCCGCTTGTATCTGTTTGCCTCCATCGTGATTGAGATCTTACTGGTCAATATCTGTATGCTGTCTGATGTGCAGTCGCTGGTGTATATCATATGCGGGCTGGTACTGCTGTTTGGCTATATTGTGATCCGCTATGCGATCTTGGGGACGAGCGGTTATATCGCAAAGACCGTCGTGCTTACGATTATCGCAGTGATTATGCTGGTGGCGATTGATTTTTCGGTGGGTTATAATGGATGGTCAGTCAACTATGCATTTCCGTCTGGAATACTGCTGATTGATGTGGGAACACTGGTCTTGATGGCAGTGAACCGCAAGAACTGGCAGAGTTATCTGATGCTTCAGATATTTATGGTGCTGTGCAGTATCGTGGCGATCATTTTGAATGTCGTGCACATTGTCACGGACCCGATTGTCTCGATTGTGGCGCTGAATGTCTCTGTGATACTGCTGCTTGGAACGGTGATTATAGGCGGCAGAAGGGCGCGCGTGGAACTGAAAAGACGTTTTCATATATAATATATCATAAGACAGGCGGGCAGGGAAGATAGCTTTTCCTGCCCGCCCGCCTGTCTGTCTTACTCCGCCTTCTTATAGAAGATGAATCGCATTGTCGGCGCATGCTTTTGCGATTTCCTCCGGCCACAGAGAGGACTGCACCTCCCCGATATGGGCTTTTCTCAGGAAAAACATACAGATGCGTGACTGTCCAATACCGCCGCCAATGGTGAACGGAAGTTCTTCGCTGATGACCGCTTTCTGATAAGGAAGATCTGCGCGCTCAGGGCAGCCTGCCTTATCAAGCTGTGAGAGCAGGGAGTCTTTGTCAACGCGGATGCCCATGCTCGAGAGTTCAAGGGCGATATCAAGGACAGGATAGTATACAACGATATCTGCGTTCAGCGCCCAGTCATCATAGTCCGGTGCGCGTCCGTCATGGGGCTTGCCATTCTCCATTTTGTCGCCGATTTTCATGATGCAGACAGCGCCTTTTGCCTTTGCTATGTAGTATTCCCGCTCCTTTGGCGTGTTGTCGGGGAAGATCTGAGCCAGTTCCTCCGTGGTAATAAAATAAATGTCGTCCGGCAGGATTTCGTCGATATAGTCGTACTGTATCGCCATATATTTTTCTGTATTTTGTAAACATTTATAAACGTTTCGTACTACATCCTTGAGTGTGTCGAGGGTTCTCTCCTCACGGGTAATGACCTTTTCCCAATCCCACTGGTCTACAAAGATCGAGTGGATGTTGTCGGTATCCTCGTCACGGCGGATGGCATTCATGTCAGTGTAGATGCCTTCGCCTATGGAGAAGCCGTATTTTTTGAGGGCGTACCGCTTCCACTTGGCAAGGGATTGTACAACCTCTGCGATGCGTCCGTCCTGTTCTTTGATGTCAAAGCTGACGGGGCGTTCCACGCCGTTTAAGTTATCGTTGAGCCCGGACAGGGGATCCACAAATAGCGGTGCGGATACGCGCGTGAGGTTGAGCCGTTTTGACAATTGATTCTGAAAAAAATCCTTTACGGTTTTGATGGCAATCTGCGTGTCGTGCAGATTCAGCGCCGAATGGTAATTCTTAGGAATGGTAAGATTTTCCATTACTGGTTTTCCTCCTTCTATTTTCATTGATTCTTTTTCCTGTGTAGTAGAGCGTGTTTGAAAAATGCTTTCTGTCAGATGTGCGTCACAGTTTGTGGGAGATTTGTGCCAAATGAAGGGCACATAGCGGGCTATGTAACCTGAATTTGGCGCAAATATCACGCAGAGTGGGGCGTGCAGGTGGCTGGAATGATTTTTCAAACACGCTCTAGGATTCATACAACAAAATAAGTATCGCACTTTATTTTATGAAAATCAATCATAAATATGCTGGATTTCAAAAATTTTGATTTGACAGGAATTTCTTGCTCCTTCTTATTTTGGGTGTTGCATAAATCCGACAGGGTGTGTTAAGATTATCTCAAAACATTTGTTGAGAGGGGATTCTCATCAAATGGAATAAAGAACTGACACAAATAAGAGGAAATAACATGAAGAATAAGGTATTAATTATTGATGATGCGGCATTTAACCGCGAAATGCTCACAGAGATTCTTGAGAAAGAGTATGAGATTTTAACAGCGGAGGACGGGCAGAAGGGAATTGACCTGCTGGAGATTCATCAGAGTGAAGTCGGCGTTGTCCTTCTCGACCTCATCATGCCCGTGATGGACGGGTACAGGGTGATGGAGATCATGGAGGAGAAAGGATACCTCAAGCATATTCCTGTGCTGGTGATCAGCGGCGAACAGGCCGTTGCAGTCGAGCGGAAATGCTTCGACTACGGCGTTACGGATTTTATCAGGAAGCCGTTTGACAATGAGCTGGTGATGCGGCGCGTGCGGAATATGGTGGATTTGTTTACATACCGTAACAGCCTTGAGGAGCAAGTAGAGTCACAGACGATGACCTTGAAGCGCCAGTATGAGATGATCTGCAAACAGGCAGAGGAGCTCAAGCAGCAGAATGAAAAGATCACAGATATTTTGGCGGAGGTTGTCGAGAGCAGAAATCTTGAGAGCGGAGAGCACGTAAAGCGCGTAAAGTCGTACACAAAGATTTTGGCAGAGGAGTTGATGGCAGCTTGTCCTGAGTACAATCTTACGGAGGAGGAAGTGCGTATTATTGAATCTGCGAGTGCGCTGCATGATATTGGAAAGATTACAATACCAGATCATATTCTGTTAAAGCCGGGAAAGCTCACAGACGAGGAGTTTGAATGCATGAAATCCCATACAGTCAAAGGATGCGAGGTGCTCGACCACATTGAGGGCGTCTGGGATGAGCGGTATAAGAACTATGCGTACAAGATATGCAGACACCACCATGAGCGTTTTGACGGCAGAGGCTATCCAGACCGGCTTGTCGGGGAGGAGATTCCGATTGCGGCGCAGATTGTTTCCGTGGCAGATGTCTATGACGCATTGATCAGCGAGCGCTGTTATAAGAAAGCATTCACCAAGGAGCAGGCGTATCATATGATTACAAACGGCGAGTGCGGTACATTTTCCCCGAAACTCATGCAGTGTTTCCAGAATGCAAGAGAAAAGATGGAGAGTGTATCAAGAGAGGTTTGTTAGATTCTGCATAAAAGGTATAACGTCTTATAATTTCCAAAGACGTTATACCTTTTTTAAACTTTTTCTTGACATTTACCTTACAGGGGTATAGTATGATAAGAGCAAGGTATATTTACGAAAGGACAGGAAAGACTATGGATAATGAAAAAGTTTTAGAGCGCACGGATGATGCGTGTGAGCAGTGTTCCTCAAAGACAAAGGAGCGCTCTGAGAAAGAGTACAAAGATATGATTAACCGGCTGAGCCGCATTGAGGGACAGATTCGCGGCATCAAGGGAATGGTGGAGAAGGAGGTCTACTGTACCGATATATTGGTGCAGGTGGCAGCAGTCAATGCTGCGCTCAACAGCTTTAACAGAGTGCTTCTTGCAAATCACATTAAAACCTGTGTGACGCAGGATATTTTAAATGGAAAGGAAGAGACGGTTGATGAGCTGGTCAACACGCTCAAGAAGCTGATGAAATAAGGCATGAATCAGGAATTATGAAAAAGTAGGAGGCAACCCGCAATGGAACAATATACAGTGACAGGTATGAGCTGTGCCGCCTGTAGTGCCAGAGTGGAAAAGGCAGTGTCAAAGGTAGCAGGTGTGCAAGCCTGTTCTGTGAGTCTGCTGACAAATTCTATGGGTGTAGAGGGCACCGCAGCCGCAGAGGCAGTGATACGGGCAGTTGAGGAGGCTGGATACGGTGCGGCAGTCAAGGGCAGCAGTGCCAAGCGCGATACCCACGCTGCCGAGGAGGCATTTTTGACGGATCAGGAAACGCCAGTGCTAAAACGCAGGCTTTGGTATTCGGTTGGCTTTCTGGTCGTACTGATGTACTTTTCAATGGGACATATGATGTGGAATTTCCCGGTGCCAGCTATATTAGAACAAAATCATGTAGCGATGGGGCTGATACAGCTATTGCTCACGATTGCAGTCATGGTCATCAATCAGAAATTTTTTATCAGCGGTTTCAAGAGCCTCTGGCACAGGGCACCCAACATGGATACGCTGGTTGCACTGGGCTCCGCCGCGGCGTTTGTCTACAGCACGTATGCACTGTTTGCAATGACTGATGCGCAGCTTCGCAGGGATGCGGAAGCTGTCATGAGGTATATGCACGAGTTTTATTTTGAGTCAGCAGCAATGATACTGACCTTGATTACCGTTGGCAAAATGCTGGAGGCACACTCGAAAGGCAAGACTACTGATGCGCTCAGAGGATTGATGAAAATATCGCCCAAGACGGCAGTGCTGGTGCAAGACGGCAGTGAAGTCAAAGTGCCAATAGAAGAAGTGGCAGTGGGAGATGTCTTTGTGGTAAGACCGGGTGAGAGCATTCCTGTCGATGGCGTCGTGCTGGAGGGGACGAGCGCGGTGAATGAGGCAGCGCTCACAGGTGAGAGTATTCCTGTCGATAAGCAGGCTGGCGACAACGTGTCTGCGGCGACCGTCAATCAGTCTGGCTTTATCAAATGCAGGGCGTCGAGAGTCGGTGAGGATACAACACTGTCCCAGATTATCCAGATGGTGAGTGATGCAGCAGCCACGAAGGCACCGATCGCGAAGGTGGCAGACCAAGTGTCCGGCGTGTTTGTTCCGGCGGTGATGCTCATTGCTTTTGCTACCATCATCATATGGCTTGCAGTGGGGCAGACAGTAGGTTTCGCGCTTGCCAGGGGCATATCGGTGCTGGTTATCAGTTGTCCCTGTGCGCTGGGACTTGCCACGCCGGTAGCGATCATGGTTGGAAACGGCATGGGTGCCAAGAATGGTATTATGTTCAAGACAGCGATATCGCTTGAGGAGGCAGGAAAGGTGTCTGTGGTGGCTCTTGATAAGACAGGAACGATCACGAGTGGCGAACCCAAGGTGACAGATCTCATTCCGGCAAAGGGCTGCTCAGAGGAGCGGCTGCTGGAAATCGCTTATTTGCTGGAGCAAAAGAGCGAGCATCCCCTTGCGCGCGCGGTCAATGAGTATGCAAAGGAATATTTTGCTGGCAGGGCGTGTACGGCGGAGGTGACGGATTTCAAGGCATTGCCCGGAAATGGTCTGGCCGCCGTGGCGGACGGGAAGCCGCTGTATGGCGGAAATGCCAAGTTTATCTCTGAGCGCTTTGAGATTGCGCCCGATTTGATGGAAAAGGCAAAGCAGCTCGCCTTAGAAGGAAAAACGCCCTTGTTTTTTGGAAGTGACACGCTTGCCGGCATGATTGCCGTCGCGGATGTCATCAAGGAGGACAGCAGGCAGGCAGTGGAGGAGCTTCAGGGAATGGGGATTCGCGTTGTCATGCTGACCGGGGACAATGAGCATACTGCCAAGGCGATCGGCAGGCAGGCGGGGGTGGATGAGGTCATTGCCGGTGTGCTGCCAGACGGAAAGGAAAGCGCCATACGGCGCCTGATGGAGAAGGGGAAGACAGCGATGGTGGGCGATGGCATCAACGATGCACCTGCGCTGACGCGGGCGGATATTGGGATCGCGATTGGCGCGGGAACTGATATTGCCATTGATGCGGCGGATGTGGTGCTGATGAAGAGCTCGCTGAGGGATGTCCCGGCAGCAATCCGGCTAAGCCGGCAGACGCTCAAAAATATCCATGAGAATCTCTTCTGGGCATTTTTTTATAACATCATAGGGATTCCGCTGGCAGCAGGCGTGTGGATTCCTTTATTTCAGTGGCAGTTAAACCCCATGTTTGGCGCGGCGGCGATGAGTTTGTCCAGCTTTTGTGTGGTGACGAATGCACTCAGGCTCAATCTGGTGGATGTCTATAGCACACGGCATGACAAAAAAAGGCGGAATCAGTCAGAGACTGTTTATCGTGATAATCATATAGAAGGAAAAGGAGAGAATACAATGACAAAGACAATGAAAATCGAAGGAATGATGTGCGGGCACTGTGAGGCGCGGGTGAAAAAGTGTCTGGAAGGGCTCGAGCAGGTGTCAGAGGCAGTAGTGAGCCACGAGGCAGGAACCGCAGTGCTGACACTCAATGCAGAAGTGGGGGATGATGTGCTGAAAAAGACCGTGGAGGATCAGGATTATAAGGTGCTGTCGGTGGAATAATAAATGGAATCATCATACAAGAGTAGGGGAAGTAGGTTTCCCCTATTTTTATGCATACGGGCACCCAGATGAAATTTGTCAGCTACTCCGAAGGCTCAGCTGTTATGGAAGCATAAGGAAATTTGAAAAAAGGGTTGTAATACATAGACTTTGTGTCTATAATGTAGAATGTGCGTGTAAAATATAGAAGAGATAGCGTATAAGAAGAATGGAGGAACAAAAGTGAAAAAGCGAATGATTTCATTGATGCTGTCAATAGCGCTTGTTGCGACACTCGTGCCCGTTGACAGTGTGAAAGCCGCCGAAATAAACGAATTAGAGCAGATAGAGTCTGATGCCGTCAGTGAATTTATGAAGGATTATCAGATTTATAATGTGGATGGAAAGCAAAGAGTAGTTGGAAATAATGGGACGGCTTATGATGAGATTACATATTTGTCAGTGGATGCAGTACAGTCACTTGACGATGAGAAGCGGGAAGCGTATGTAGATCTCTGTGACGGGATAGCATCCTGGATTGAGGGCGGCTACGAGCTTGAGCGTGCAGTCATAGCAGTGGATAACAATGGAGATCTCAACTGGTATTGGTCTGTTCCGGTTGGGGAATTAGGACATTTTCAAAATAAATTATCAGCAGATTTGCCTGCGGTTGAGAATTTGTGGGAAGATACAGAGATACAGGATACTATCAATACAGCCGCTGAAGAGTTGGACAACACAGAGACTGAGCATGTGGTGCAAGGGGAAGACACAGTAGGTATTGCTGAGCAAACGACAGAAACGATCGGCGGGAATGAAAACGCATTCGAACCAGAGACAGTGGTCGAGCAGGAAAAAGACGAGCAGATAAAAACAGAGCCTGGTATAGAAAACCCAGATCAGACAGAGACCAATACAGAGACTGAGAGTACAGCCATCACAGAGACGGATGTAGAAGATGAGGGTTCGACAGAAAGTACAACCGAGGAGCCGTCCGAAAGCGAAAGTTCGACAGAGTCAGAAAGTATAACAGAGACCAACAGTGAAAGTTCGACAGAAAATATAACTGAGGAACAAACAGAGAGTGAGAGCCCAGAAGAAACGGAAAGTGAAAGTGAGACAGAATCCGAAAGCATAAGCGAAAGTGAGAGCGAGACAGAAAGTGAGACGGAGACACAGACAGAAACTGTGACAGAGACAACAGAATCGACTGAAACAGAGACTGTGTTCGTGGAGAATCTGACAGAGCTGGAAACAGAGACTGAAACCGAAATAGACCTTCCCATTATTTCTGAGAATATGGAAATAATGCCAGAGATCATAGAAGATTCATATGATGTCGTTGAGATTGAGCCTGCGGAAGTATTTATAGATTTGGGCAGTGATACAATGATTTACGGACTAGATGCAAGCCTGCCGTCTAAAAATTATTTTTACAATCAGCTCAGCGGTATTGAGAAAACTGTGTTTAATGCTGGTAAGGGGAAATTGACAAACGGCAGTACAGCCATTTCCTTCAGCGGACCGATGATTCGAGACATGTCACCAATCTGTCAGGGAATATCGGCATTGATATTGACATACTCAGATAAATTTGACTGGATGGATCTTTCCAAAACAGGCACAATTGATATCAAAGGAGTGACAAACGGATCTAAGACAAATTATTCACTGTCCATAACAAAATCAACATTTTACAGCAGCAGTTTGGAGGAAAGTGCCCAGCGGCGTGTAAATCAGCTGGCAGTGGAGGCGCAAAACTTTGCATTGGCAAACTATCCGCTGTCACCGGCATACGGTGTGGTTGTGTACTATGACAAGTGGATTTGTGAGAACAATTTTTACAATAATATTGGTGTGACAGGTGCATACGCCGAAGATAACGCTACACGGGAGATCTTTTATTTCTGCCATTCCTCCTATGGTATACTGCTCAAAGGCTATGGTGTGTGTGAGAGCTATGCACTCTCCATGTCCAGACTGCTTGACGCAGTCGGCATTACGAACATGTATGTGACGGGCAGCGCGAACGGCGGACATGCATGGAATAATATCCAAATGCCTGATAAAAAGTGGTATCTGCATGACTCCACCTGGAATGATGTTGGAGCAGGGTCAGACGGAAGGTATTTGCTGACAAGTGATGATGGTGTACATGTTCCAATCGGCAACCGATACACTACTTATATGAGAGCGTTTAAATTCGCGACTTTGAGCAATACCAAATATGTGCCTGTTGACAAAAAGTTTGGATTTGAAAAATCTTCCTATGATTTGGCAAAAGGGGAAAAAGTACAGCTAGTTTGTGACAGTACGGAGATGAGCAGTGCCAAGAGAAAGTGGTCTAGCAGTAACACAAAGGTTGCCAAAGTCAGCTCAAGTGGAAAAGTCACTGCGGTGGGACCTGGAACGGCAGTGATCGTGCTCACGGGATTGTCCTATGGCATGGAAATGAAAGCATCCTGTGTTGTCAATGTGAATCAGGTAAAGGGAATGAGCCTTGCTACCAACAATAAAACCAGTGACACTGTATCCTGTGGTATTGACGGTGCAACCGGGACTGGCAGTGATGCCAGGACTTTTACAGTTCATGTGGACAGAGGCGGCTCTGTTTATACGACACAGCAGATGATAGACAAGGGCATGTATACCAGACCGGAAATCAAAGTATCCAATACAAGTGTTGCAGCAGCAGACTATACTATGGAGGGAGACAAAATTTTGGTGAAGGTGTCACCCGCAGTGCCTGGAAAGACAAAGATCACTATAAAGTTTGCGGGAAAGACAGCAACGCTGAACCTTACAGTAGGTCAAATGTTAAAGGAGGAGTGGTTTGATACTTCCACAGTGCCTTCGTCTCCGGTAGCATATACTGGAAAATCATATAAGCCTAAGATTGTTAAAACGGCATTAGCGCCCAAAGGCGTATCCTATAAGGTAAAATATGTCAATAATAAAGATGCTGGAAAAGCATCAGTGATTATATCAGGAACCAAGAAATATGGTGGAGAAATCATACGAGAGTTTGAGATCACGAAGCAGGATATAACAAATGCGTCGTTTTCGTCTTGTACGAAGAGTAAAAAATACAATGGAAAAATAGTGAAGGCTTCAACGACGGTGAAACTCAATGGCAAAAAACTTACTGCCGGCAGAGATTATGATATACTGTACAATGGTCAAGAGTACGCCATCAGTGCTGGCGTTTATACAGTGACAATCCAAGGGAAAGGTAATTATGCCGGAACAGTCAAGGAGACAAGACAGTTTGAAATCAAAAAATAAGTTTTAAATTAAAGGTGCACCGACCTAATCTAAGGTCAGTGCATCTTTTGCTTCGCGTATTTTCGTGGTTAGAGCAGTAAATTCTGTCATGTATTCGTCAAGTGAGGTTCTGGACATTTCATTAAAATCAAGAAGAGACAGTTCTTCTATGCGTTTGCCGTACTGATCCTTGATTTCTTGGGCAAGTGCTCTGCCCGCTTCATAGGAAGTCTCGTCTTCAGCAAGAACTTGTATTTCCTGATAACTTGCAACTACATGATCTCGAAAATCTGCCGTTTGAATAGCGGCTTCTTCGTCTGTATATGTTGTGGGTGTGGGTAGTTGGTTCAACTCGCCGTTTAATGAAAACTCCTGATTTTCTTCATGACTACATCCGGGTAGAAAAATGCAGCAGATCAGAGTGCACAACAGTAAGCAGAAAGGTTTTCTTTTCATCATCATAGCCTCCTCTTATGAATATTATAATAT
>VSNR01000143.1 GCA_009774345.1 Lachnospiraceae bacterium
AACCGTTTTCAGATACCCAAGGTGGCATAGCTTCCAATGATATGCCTGTTTTTAGTATGCGAAGTATGAGTTATTTAACAGAACTATTGCAAATATTCTATGATTTGTCATTGATAGAAAGTGATGATTATATTTTGGAAATGGAAAAATTAGATGTAAACAAAATTGTAACCGACTGTCTGATTGACAAATATAACGAACTAAAAGAACTGTCACCTATTATAAAAATAGAAAATGCTCCTGTATGGATCATTGGAAATGCTGTTGCCTGCAAAAGAATTATTGATAACTTGATTACAAACGCTATACGGTACGCTAATAATTTTATCGAAATCGTGCTGGACGCAGATGGTGTCTTTACAGTAAAAAACACAACATCAGAATTAAAAAATATAGATGTTACGATGCTCTTTCAAAAATTTTATACAGTAGATACATCACGTTCAAACGGAAATGCAGGGTTAGGGTTATACATTGTAAAAGAACTGTTAAATAAAATAGAGGGTGGTATAAAGGAAATTTATTACAATAATAATATATTAACAATTTCTGTTTATTTTAAACTTTGCTATGAAACTATAAATACACGTTAAAGTGCGGTAACTGTGGGGTTACTGTTCAGACAGGACTTAGCATTTACTGCTAAGTCCGTGAAAAAACGTATAGCTTTTAAGTAAAAATCCATTTGCGAAGCAAATTTTGCATGGATTTTTACTCGTTACTGACACGGAGTGAACAGTAACACTGTGGGTATTGGGTCGAGTAAAATTTAGTAAAAATCTGTTGATATCCCTATGCTCAATATCGTATAATAAGGAAAATAGCCGAAGGGAAGTGGAAAGGGCGATGTCTATACAATCAATGAAGCTTGGAGGAAACAGAAAGCGGGGCGTCAGAGCTTGAGTACAGTAAAAAATGTACTGACACTATTTGAGGAAGAGACCCAAGAATGGTTTCAAAATACGCTTGGCGAGCCGACGCTGGTACAGAAGGAGGCATGGCCGGGCATCAAAGCAGGACAGCATGTGCTGGTTTCAGCGCCTACAGGAACGGGAAAGACACTTTCTGCGTTCCTTGTTTTCTTGGACCAGATGAAACGGCAGGCGAAGGAAGGTGCTTTAAAAAGGGAGCTGTGGTTGATCTATGTCTCACCTTTAAAGTCCCTTGCGGCAGATATCCGTGAAAATTTAAGGCGCCCGCTGGATGGGATTGGAAACGGTGTCGGGTCACAGGAGGAGATTACTGTTGCAATTCGGACGGGAGACACTCCCCAGAGGGATCGGCAGCAGATGGTCAGAAAACCGCCGCATATTCTGATTATCACGCCGGAATCCCTGTATTTGATGCTGACCAGCAAGACGGGACAAAATGTGCTGGCAACGGCAAAAGCTGTCATCATAGATGAACTTCATGCATTGATTGACACCAAAAGGGGGGCACATCTGATGTTGTCCCTTGCGCGTCTGGATGATCTGTGCGGCGCTCCGTTACAGCGGATCGGGCTTTCTGCCACGATAGAACCTTTGGAGGAGGCAGCAAAGTATCTGGCACCAGAGGAGGTCGTCATCGCGGCACCTGACATGAAGAAAAAAATCCGTCTTGATATTTTGGGACCTTACGCAGATTCTGTGCGGCACAAAAGAAAAGACCCCGTCTGGGAGGAACTGAGCGCACTGGTCTATGAATATTGTCACGACAGCCGCAGTGTGATTGCTTTTGTGGAGGGCAGAAGGTACGCGGAGAAGCTTGCGTATTATGTGAATCTGATCGGCGGAGAAGACTTTGCGCGCGTGCATCACGGCAGCCTTTCGAAAGAACAGCGGCAGGAGACGGAGGAAGCGTTGCGCGATGGCAGGCTGCGGCTCTTGTGTGCTACCTCTTCGATGGAGCTGGGCATTGATGTGGGGGAGATTGACAAGGTATTGCAGGTCGGATGTCCGCGCACGGTGTCTGGCACGATGCAGCGTCTGGGGCGCGCCGGGCACAACCCGGGGCGGACAAGCGTCATGTATTTGTTTCCGAGAACGGCGGCAGAGTGCGTATCCTGCGGCATGACAGCACAGCTTGCCAGACAGGGCGGTGTCGAGCAGATTCATCCGCCCGCACAGTGTCTGGATGTGCTGGCACAGCACCTTGTCTCGATGGCAGCTTTTCGCAGTTATACATTGGATGAAGTGATGAAAATTCTGCCGCGTGCATGGAATTTTCGGCAAATTTCGAGAGAGGATGTCCAGTCGGTACTCTGTATGCTGGCGGGAGACTATGAGCATGAGCGGGATCTTCCAGTGCGTCCAAGGATTCTCTATGACAGGATTCATGAGCGTGTGGAGGGGGATGGCTACAGCAGAATGCTGGCAGTCTCAGCAGGAGGCACGATTCCTGACAAAGGGCTTTACACTGTAAAAACAGAGGATGGCGTCAAACTTGGGGAGGTTGACGAGGAATTTGTCTATGAATCGCAGCGGGGCGACCGCTTTATCCTAGGTGCATTTGCATGGAAAATAACGAATATCAGCCGCGATCTTGTCACTGTCGTGCAGGCTCCTGTGGAGGGCGCCAGACTTCCCTTCTGGAAAGGAGAGATCAAAGGGAGGGACAGGCGTACTGGAGAGGCATTTGGCCGCATGTTTCATAGGTTACAACAGGCACACGAGGACGGAAAACTATCAGATGCGCTGCATGAGATGGGACTTGACAGCACAGCAGTTTCCCTTGCTGCGGGTTATTTAGAACGGCAGATCAGAGCGCTTGGGTGCTTGCAGGATGACAAGACCATCTTGGCAGAACATTTCAAGGACTCGTCAGGAAACAGTCAGGTGATGTTCCACTCTGTATTTGGCAGGCGGATCAATGCACCGCTGTCTCTATTAGCTGCACAGACAGTGAGAGACCATCTTGGCATAGAGATTGGCAGCGTGGATGAGGAGGATGGATTTTTGCTGTATTCGTATGGAAACAGAGAACTGCCGGAAGGTATCTTGCAGCGCATAGATCCTGACACTTGTGTCAGAAAACTGGAGATTATGCTGCCGGCAGCTCCTGTCTTTAACATGGCATTCCGATATAACTGCGGCAGGGCGTTGATGATGGGCGTCCGCAAAAACAGCCGCCAGCCGCTTTGGAAACAGCGGTTAAAAAGCGCCGAGTTGTTGGAGCAGGTGGTACGGGAGGACAGGCATCCTTTGATTCGCGAGACGCGGCGGGAATGTATGCAGGAGCTGTGGGATGCCGAGGGAGTGCGGGAATTATTGTATGAAATCTGTGCCGGTACAGTGAAAGTGCTGGATATATTTACAGAGACACCCTCACCAATGTCTCTGCCGCTGCAATGGGCACAGGAAGCGGCGGTGATGTATGACTATGCACCGACGCCGCGGGGAATCCACACCGCAGTGGAAGAAATGCTAAAAGAGGCAGTAAAGCCGGGAACAAAGGAGCTGTCACAGATACAAGAATCGCAGCTTACGCGGGAAAAACTGCCAAAGGATGCGCGCCAGCTGCATTCCCTGCTCATGACAGAGGGCGATCTGGCAGCAGGGGAATTGGAAATACCTGTGGAATGGCTGGACAGTCTGGCTCAGAGTGGTAGAGTGTGCTATCTCGAGCAGGGATTATGGATCGCAGCAGAGGAAGAAGAAAAATATGCTGTGGCACTTGGTACTGGTCTTTTGAACGATGCAGAAGACTGGGATACGAAGCAGTTTGAAGCACAGCTACAGATTGTCAGGAGAATGCTGCGTTACCGCGGTGCCGCAGATGCTGTCCAGACTGCCGGGCGTTATGGATGGCAGCAGTCTCTGGCAGAAAAAATATTAAAAGAGCTCTGCCTCCGCAAGGAGGCGGTCTGTCAGGACGGCAGATATTATCATGCGGAATTGTACCGGCGTGCCTGTATACAAACGTTAAAAAACCGCCGCAATGAAGCACAGACCTGCCCTGCGCAAGCCTATGCTGCCCTGCTCTTATCCCGCATGGAGTCCAATGCACCCGCTCAGGAAGCACTGCCAAGGATGATAAAGTATTATGCGGGAATGACACTTCCGGCTTCTTATTGGGAGGAGATTCTTCTTCCGCGCTGGGTGAAGCAGTATAAGGAGAGTGTGCTGGACGCTTATCTTGCCGAGGGTGAGGTGTTCTGGTATCTACAGGGAAAAGGCGGTCTGCGGTTTGATCTTCAGGAGAAGATTGACTGGGACGCGGCACCGGACAGTCTGTGTGGCGCGATGGACGGTGAACTTAGCGAGAAAGAGCTGCTTTTATATCAGACACTGCAAAAGCGCGGCGCCAGCTTTATGCAGTCTTTAAACAATGTATTAGGCAGTGAATCGCCCTACGATACACTGATGTCCCTGATGGAAAAAGGGCTGGTCTGTGCAGACAGCTTTGTACCGGTGCGGCAGTGGCTGAGTCAGGAACATATCAAGAAAGTGACTGCAAAACAGCGCGTGAGTATGTATGTGAAAGCACTGCGCGCCGGGAGATGGGATATCGTGCGCCCGGTCATACAGCTGACAGAAACACAGTCTGCATTAAAAATTGCTCTGGAACAGTGTTTTGACCGATATGTTATCATCTGCCGCGAGACGGTAGCAGCGTGCGGGTTTTCGTGGCAGGAGGCACTCTCGGTACTGCGTGTCTGGGAATACACGGGGCAGGCAAGGCGCGGATATTTTGTCGAGGGATTGTCGGGCGCACAGTTTATCCGTGGGAAGGAATATGAAGCAGTGGTGCATGAGCTTGCCAGAAACGCGCAAAACAGGCAGGATATTGTCTGGGTCAATGCGGCAGACCCCGTACAGTGCTGGGGGAAGCTTCTCCCGCACATGGAAGGAAGGAACTTTCTCAATGTGCCGGGGACAGCTGTCGCGTGCTGTAGAGGAATCCCGGCAGCCGTTTTGGAGCGTCAGGGAGCTACGCTGCGCGTGTTTGAAAAAGAGCTGGCTGAGGCATGTCTGGCAGATTTTTCTCTGTGCTATAAAAAGGGGAAACTCTTTCCATCACGCAAGCGCATTGTGGTGAAGAACTACCCTGATTTTGCAGGAGAGGCACTGACACGCGCAGGATTTTACCGAGAAATGCAGGATTATGTGCTGTATCGTTAGGAGTTTCTTAGCATGATGCGAAAAAACGGGTCGATATTGCGAAAAAACAGACAATACAGATTCGGCGGGGTATGGTATAATAAAAAAGGGATTTTGAACACACAAGAACCCCTTCTGACCACATAAGGAAGCATATCTGTTGAGGTATGCTTTCTTTTTATGCGCAGCCCCATGCAGTGGAAGTATGCCGCTAAGGCGGCGCATGGGGCGCGCGGCATTCCCCTACTCGATTGCGCACCAAGCGGTCTACGAATCCGAACAGGAAATTGCAAACGGAGCAGAAGTAGTCGATGCAGAGGTTGTTATAATGTTTTAGTATAATATACAAACTCGCTGTCTCTCTTATATTCAGTGTATCCTTGCTTTGGATAAAAAGAGTTGGTGCGAATGTTCCAGACGGGCGTGTCAAGACAAATTTCTTTTACAGCGGGGAACATTTTTTCAATCTCTTGCATCATATAAATGCCATATCCTTTTCTGTGGTAATCTGGACTGATAAATATTCTTCCAATGTTTAATTTGTCTCCATCTATAAAAAGAATAGCGGCACCTATAATAAGCCCATCGACTGACAATTTGTATAAATGATTTAATTTTGCCATCTTCGTATGAAACTGAACGGACATATACCCGGGCGGTCCTCCTTTGCGGGGCGCTCCGATCTCTACATCACTGTCGAAAGACCGTTTGGAGATACTATTTATCACTAAGGCATCGGATGTGCCAGCCTTTACTAATTCAGTCATCATGTTTCCTCCGTAAAAAATATGGAAATTATAATATGTATCTCCTATAGAATAACACAAGCAAATTTCTATTTCTATTAATAATTTATTGATATTTCCATGAAAATTTTTATCCTGCTCCATGTTGGGATATGCTATAATAAAATGACAAATATTTGTCATGATGAAGCTAAGAGACAGGCATGGCAAAGCATTTATTTTTGAATTTAAAGTCATAGACCCTGATGAAGATGAACGGACGCTTGAGGACACGCTTGCGAATGCACATCTTCAGATTGAAGAAAAGCAGTATGAGGCAGAATTGATTGCAGAGGGATTTTTGCCCGGACAGATCTATAAATATGGATTGGCTTTTCGTGGAAAAGAGTGCCTGATTGGCTGATTTTTCACATATAAGTGTTTACAACAAGCCATAAAGTGTAGTATTGTTAAGTTATGAATGATGGAATCATAAAGAAATATATTGAAAGGTTAAGGAAAAGTGGTCATGAAGGAAAAGGAATTGTTTAACGTATTAAAAGAACACGGACAAGAGCATATTTTTGAGGCGTATCAAAAACTCGATGATACAGGGAAAGAAAAACTTGCGGCACAGATCGAGCGGATTGACTGGTCGATCGTGGAGATGGCGGGACATAAGGAGCTCGCACAGGAGAGGGGAAAACTTGAACCGCTCTCCGCGCTCGAAGTGACAGAAATTGAACAAAATAAGGCAAAATATGAGGGGATTGGACTGGATGCGATCAGAGCAGGCAAGGTCGGAGCCGTGCTGCTTGCAGGCGGTCAGGGAACCCGCCTTGGCTCAGACGGGCCAAAGGGTAAATACAATATTGGTTTGACGAAGGAGGTTTTTATCTTTGAGCGTCTGATCCGAAATCTGCTCGACGTGACAGACAAAGCAGGCTGTTTTGTGCCGCTGTATGTCATGACAAGCGACAAGAATCATGAAGAAACCACTGCCTTTTTTGAGGAAAAACAGTATTTTGGCTATCCGAAAGACTTTGTGAAATTTTTTAAACAGGAAATGGCACCCTCGGTTGATTTTCAGGGAAAACTCTATATGGAATCCGCGGATTCGCTGTCGCTCTCACCCAATGGAAACGGCGGATGGTTTTATTCTATGGCAGTGACCGGTGTCTTGAAGGATGTCAAGGCAAGGGGTGTCGAATGGTTGAATATCTTTGCAGTGGATAATGTCTTGCAGCGCATTGCGGACCCTGTGTTTGTCGGCGCAACGATCGATTCAGGCTGTGTGAGCGGTGCAAAGGTGGTCAGAAAGGCAGACCCGGAGGAGAAGATTGGCGTGCTCTGTCTTGAGGACGGCAGACCCTCGATCGTAGAATATTATGAAATGACAGAGGAGATCATCAATTCGAGGGAGGCAGACGGGGAACTCTCCTATAACTTTGGCGTGATTTTGAACTACCTGTTCCGCGTAGACCAGCTTGAGGAGATCGCGAATCAAAAAATGGCAGTACATGTCGTGGAGAAAAAGATTCCGTATATGGATGAGAAGGGTGAATTGGTTAAGCCAGAGTCGCCAAACGGCTACAAGTTTGAGCTGCTGGTGCTGGATATGATTCACATGTTTCCAAACTGTCTGTCGTATGAGGTCGTGCGCGACTATGAGTTTGCACCGATCAAAAATAAGACTGGCGTGGATTCCGTTGAGAGTGCAAGGGCGCTCTTGCAGAAAAATGGTGTGGCATTATGATAAAAAATGTGATATTTGATATTGGAAATGTGCTGGTGGATTTCCGCTGGCGCTCACTCATGGAGGAGTTACAGCTTCCAATCGAGACGCAGAAACGATTTGAAAAAACGGTCTTTGGCAGTCCTTGGTGGGGAGAATTAGACCATGGTATTTATGAGGAAGCAGAGATCTTGGCGCATTTTCGCGAGGATAATAAAGACCATCTCGATGCATTTAATCTGGTGTGGGATAACCGGGATAAGCTGGTAGCGCCGTATGCGTATGCGGTACAGTGGATTGAGCAGCTTAAAAAGTCTGGCTTCAAAGTGTATCTGCTCTCCAATTATCCGCGGGATGTTTTTGCACTTCATACAGAATGCGGCTGCTTTCCATTTCTGGAACATGTAGATGGAAAGGTGGTCTCTGGTTTTGTGAAGATGGTCAAACCAAATGCAGACATCTATGAGCATCTTTTGAGAGAATACGGACTTGAACCCGAGGAATGTGTCTTTATCGACGACCGCGCAGAAAACGTTGAGGCGGCGCGGGCACTTGGCATGAAAGGAATTGTTTTTGCAGGCTATGAGCAGGCCTGTGAGGAGTTGAAGAAAATGCTTTCTTAAAAATATAAATTTGTGCGGCTGACACAACAGGGTAGCGTTCTATCAGGATAGTATGCTGTGAAGTCAGCCGCATTTTTGATAATAAATATTTGGTAATTATTTATGAAGGTGGAGGAAAATTATGCGTTTTGTAGTTCAGAGGGTGTGCGAGGCAAGAGTGTCTGTGGAAGATCAGGTGATTGGTCAGATTGGACACGGACTTTTGGTTTTGGTGGGCGTTGCTGACAGTGACGACAAGCAGATTGCAGACAAGATGATTGACAAGCTGACAAAGCTTCGCATTTTTGATGATGCAGATGGAAAGACGAATCTGTCGGCTGCGGATGTGGGCGGTGAATTTCTGATCATTTCACAGTTTACCTTGTATGCGGACTGCCGAAAGGGAAACAGACCCTCGTTTACTTTGGCGGGAAAACCGGACAAGGCAAACGAGCTGTATGAATATTGTATTTGTGAGATTGAGAAAAAAGGGTTTCGTGCAGAGTATGGCTCCTTTGGGGCAGAGATGAAGGTATCGCTCTTGAATGACGGCCCGTTTACGATTGTGCTGGATTCGGATGAAATCGTGCGGTAATTGGAAAAGGGGGCAGCAGTTATGTTCACTATGAGATTCTCGGAATGGACGTGGCAGAATATTTTCGTGAGAATCCTGTCGGCACTGGTGCTTGGGATTGTGATTGGCATTGACAGAGGGGTGAAGCGCCGCGGGGGCGGCGCGCGGACAACCATCACTGTCTGTCTTGGCGCGGCGATGGTCATGTTGATGGAGCAGTATCTGGAGGCGCTTTATCCAGAACGGCTTGATATCTCGAGAATTGCAGCGCAGGTGATCAGCGGTGTCGGTTTTCTGGGTGCAGGCTCGATCTTGGTATCAGGACATCAGATTAAAGGACTGACTTCTGCGGCAAGTATCTGGACCTGTGCATGCATTGGTCTGGCAGTGGGAATTGGCTTTCTCGACGGAGCGGTCATTCTCACCGCAGTATGGTTACTGGGGGTTCATGTGGTACCATGGATTGAGAGCAAAGTGTACCGGTATTCGCGTTATCTGACGCTCTATATCGAGGTAGAGGATGGCAAGGCGATCACCCATGTGTCAAGACAGCTCAAGGAGGACAACTGTCTTGTGGACAGTTTTCATGTGGATAAACCTAAGGCGAAGGGGCAGTATTTTCAGATTGTGGTGACATTTCGGCTTCCCCGAAAGACGTACAGGGAGGAATATCTGAGTATTTTGCAAAAATTAAAGGGTGTTTTGTCTGTGGATGAGATTTAGAACAGTTTGTATGAAAGGGGTTTTGAGTGGATGGAAGAACAAAATCATGGTTACTTTGAGGAAGCATTGTCAAATTTTACTAAAGATTTTGCCTACGGCGGTGCGATCAGGCATCTGGTGGACCACGGCTACACCGTGGACAGGATTATCAAAGAGTTTCATTATCCCATCTCGCGGGAGGCGATCGAGAAAATCGTGAATCAGTATTTGGATGGGAAAAAATGAATCAGCAATATTTTGTCTTAGAGCAGTTATTTCAAAAGACACAAGTAGAACGAACATTGGAATGTACAGATTTATTTGGCAATATTATCAGATGTACATTTGAGTGGAAACCGCCTGTTTGCAAAGAGACGTTAAAGATATTAAAAAATGAGTTTAATCTGAATTTACCAGAGGATTATGAAAAGTTTTTGTTCATGTCCAATGGCGCCATTTTATATAATGATGATGAAGATTCAGGATATAGACTATTATCATTAGAAGAGGCAATTCAGTATACCGAGAAAAAGAAAAAAGGCGGCTATGATGGAATAAAAGACGATTGGCTTATTTTTATGAGTAATTTATTTGATTCAGATTTTTTGCTTTTTGATATGAGTCGAATGAACAGGAATCAATACATACTTGATGGAATTGCAGATGAGCGGGAAGAAGAATGGCGTTATTTAAAATGGGATTTTCGAACATTAATGAACCTTCTGTTTCGAGTAAATGGTGATAATTTTTGGCGGTATTGAGAAAATATTTTATAGATAGACACGCACAGAAGGAGGAGGATTATTTTGGATATCAATTCATTATTATATGACAATACGAAGGAAGAAATACTGGCTGCGATCTCACAAATGAAAGATCCAGATCTTTTGTATATCTATGCTGATCATTACAACTGGGATGATGGCTTTGAGATTCCGCAGGCAATTTTAAAGCATAATTTATGTAATCTGAGTATTGCATTATTGATTTTTTACAGGGCTGACGGTGATACATTTCTAATGAATAAATCAGACAATCAAGATCAAACAGTTTGGTATTCTTTTGTAAAAAATCTATATGAATCGATTGTGGAAGGTGCGTATCAAAAGACAGATATCCAGTTTAAACCACCATTGACCAAAGTGCAATTATATAAATTAAAAAAAGTTTTGTCTGATCAGGAACTTATTTTTATTGAAACGATTGAGGGAAAAGATTTGGATAATTTTCTGCCCATCGTGGAATAAAAAACATAAAGAAAAGCATCTGTTTGAACAGATGCTTTTCATGGAACTACCGATAGACGGTTAAAACTATTCTGTCTCCATCATTTTAACACCCAAACATCCTGCGAATCTCATCATCTGTTGGTTCCAAATCGTCACCCATATATTTTTCTGCTGTATAATCACCTGTCCCCCCTTGGTCAAACTGCTCCAAGAACTTAATCGTAGCTGTTATTCCCAAAGCATTTTTTAGCGCCGTCAGTCCATCTTTCTGTATCTTGGCAGCATTCGTAATATCTAATTTTGTCGCTATCATTAATACAACACCTCCAATAAATATTGATTTGGATTCATTACTTTTGTATATGTTTTTATGCGGTTACTGTTATTCATAAATTTAATATCTGTTGTAAGCAGTACATCTGCATTGGCTGCTTCTGCACACGCCAGATGTATACTGTCCTTATATTTAATATTAGAACTATGCCT
>VSNR01000144.1 GCA_009774345.1 Lachnospiraceae bacterium
ATCAATGTCTATAAGAGTATTATACATATATTTCCAATATTAGCAACTATAGGCAATAAACAATCACTTTATATATAAATAACTTTTTATGTTCTCTGTCAATGATCTCTACCCCAATATTATAGCGTTCATTCCATACTAACTGCGTTCCCATATTCTTTTCTCCTTTGCCGGTTTACTGCTATTGCATCTTACTATAGTTTATTCCGTTTTCGACAAAGTTTGATAAAATTTTACATTTTTTTAGACAACTGCCTCCACAATTGTCTTATTCTCCCATGTGATTGTCCGAACACCGGGTTCCTTTTTCTTGTTAAAATTAAAACTCAGCAGATACCCTTTCTGCTTGTGAAAATAATCCAGATACTCCCCAAGCTGCTGTTCGCCGCGCTCGTTGTACTCGTTTCCGCGCCAGATTTTCAGTTCTATTATAAACTGCTCTCCTGCATAATCCACCACAACATCTGTGCGTCCCGCATCTCTTGTCTGTGCCTCAATATAATAATTTCCAGTTCCGTTGATAATAGGTCTAAGATACAGCAGGAAAAATTTGCGTCCATAATTCTCCACAAACTTCTGGTCATTCTCCCCATAAATGTCATGAAAATGCTCCACAAATTTTTCAAGTACACGCTCCATGTCAAGCCTTCCATCCTTGATAAACTGGCCCCTGTCCTGTTTTGCCTGCCGGCTCATCGCACTTGACAGTTCCTCCTCGGATAAAAAGAAATTGTACAGCCGTGTCTCAAATATACGGTTTGCCACCCGAAGGCTAACACCATTATCTGTAACATATCCAAACATACACGCCAGCTCAATTGTGTGATTATCCTGATTATATGCAATCTGCTCCCCACAAAACAGCGCCAAATACAACATTTCCCTCAGATCAGGATATTCGCTGATGTGCTTCATCATACTGTCAAACAGGGTTGATTTTGTTGACAGCATAATCTTGACCGCCTCCTCGACGCCTTTCTTGTCCCAGACCGTGCTGCCCTCTGCAACCGGTCCATGAGCAGGCAGCTTTTCATCCATTATTTTACACAGTGCAGATACCAGATAAGGGTATCCTGACGTGTATGCATAGAGTTCTGCGGCAACCGCCTCCACGTCCATTCCTGTGTGATGATCTGCTTCATAATCCATCAGCATCTCCCCAATCTGCTGTACAGAGAAACTCATTTTCATATCAAAATCAGCAGCTATGTTCCACGGACTGTTATACTGGTGCACTGCATCAGGACGTATTTTTATCTTGAGATTCTTGATATCATAGACACCTGCAAGAATTACTGAATGAAAAATGGGGCTGTAGTCTCTGTCAAGATAATATCCCCTAAGCTGTGCGAGAAAATCTATAAACACCTGATTATTCGATGCACTGTCCACCTCGTCAACCATCATCACGACAGGTTTCCCTGATGCCTCGCATATGCGGCTAAGTCCTTCAAACAATGTATCCATCATACTATCCGGCTGACTTTTCAACAGAACCAGTTGACAAAATGCCTCCTCATCAATGCCTTGCAGAAAGCTTCTTTTTCTGGAAAACAGCATCTCAAGCTGTGCGATAAACCGCGTCACAAAAGTATGTTCATCCGCAAAACTCGCAGTGCTCATCCGCTGAAAATCCAGTGGAACCACAATATATTCATCCCTCAGATCTTCCGCCAGCGCCATCAGAGTTGTCGTTTTGCCATATTGCCGCCCCCTGTTAATGACAAAGTATTTTCCCCTGTCAATATACTGTGTCCTGATAAATTTCAGCCGTTCTCCAAGCGGTACCATATAGTGTTTGTCCGGCTGGCACCGCCCTTCTGTATTGAAATAACGTGTCATCTGTTCCAGTCTCCTCTCTCCCGTTTTTCTACAATTCCCCAGCATTCGCTCTGCCCCCATTATACCAGCTCGCTATGCTAAATTCAATCATCATGGCGGATTCTGCTGCTTCCTCAATTTGCTGTCTCAACTGCCTCCACAATCTGCAATCCCGCAATCCTTCTAAGCGGAATAGCTGTCGCTGCAAGGCAGGCAGCCACGGACAGGGCAGACGCCTGTGCCATCGCTGCAAGCGGCGGGGCGGTCAGCGCAAGTTCATTCGTAACTGCCGCCTCCACAAAAATTGTACACAGATAGCCCGACACACAGCCAAGGATGGATGCAAAGATGCCATAATACGCCCCCTCCCACAAAAAAGTCACGTAAAGGCTTCTTGCACTCATGCCAACTGCCCGCTGTATGCCAATCTCCCTGACACGCGTATGAATATTTGTGTAAACCGTATTGATAATATTCAAGATGCCGATAAACCCGATAAACAATATCAGTCCCCACGCAAGCAGATGTATCTGCGCACTGCTCTCTGCAAGCTGTCTGTCGGCATCTTCATAAGACATCCAAGTTGTTCCCGCAGCGCGTGCACAAAGGCTGTCAAGCGCGCTGTCAAACACCTCGCGGCTGGCATCCGCACGCAAAACTGGCCGCAGCTCCGCATAATGGTCTGTCCCTGTAAGAAGCGGGTATAGGCGGTCATTTACAAGAACCTGCACGCCGTTCATAAATCCATTGTTTCCCACACTAAAATAAGCATCATAGCCATCGAGTGTCATTAAGACGGACAACTTGTGTCCCGCTACCGTGATGGTGCTGCCCGCTTCAAGACGGGTTGTTCCAATCTCCATTCCCTCGATCGCCATCGGAATCGGATTTCGGACAATACAGCCCTCCCCCGCCTTCCACGCATTCCATTGCTCTCTCGTCAATTTTTTCTCTATTTCATACGCTGCCCAGTCATCGTTGAATCCAAAGATCTGAAAACACTCCCCTATGCCCAGCGGAAAATCTGTCTCGATTCCCACAGGATAATACTGCGCATCCAAGTTATAAAGAGAAAACTGCTGCGCTGCCACCGCCGATACATTGGCATCTGCCTCCATGCGCGCAAGCTCCTCTGGCACAAATCCGTCATACAGATTTACCACGGCGTAGTCGCCTAAATGTTCCGATATTGTCCCTGCGGTACTCAGAAGATCAAGATAGCTTTGCAATGCCACAAACACCGTGATGCTCATCACCAGCGACAAGACTGTAACCACTGTACGGCTCCTGCTGCGGCTCAGGTTCAGCAGCGCATAATACCGCTCAAAATGCCGTATTCTTGGTATCTTCCTTCTTCTTATCTTTCGTCCCGCCGCTTCACCGGATGAGATGCTGCGCATGGCTGCCACAGGAGAGACTTTTGCCGCAAAATGCGCCGCCGGTGCTGCCGCCAAAAAGGCAAAAAACAGTGTGACAACGATACTGACCACAAGATAACCCCATTTTCCAGAACCATTTTCCACCATCAGCGTCTCAAGCTGTGCGGTATCCTGCGCCAGAAACATTTCCGGCGAAAGCTGGTTGAACACTGCCCGCAGAATGCCCTTTGCCGACAAAAGCCCTAGGAGCATCCCCACCGGAATGCCGCAGAGACACAACAGCAAAATTTCTGCCCCCACGATGCGGTACAGATGCGATTTGTCCGCGCCGATTGCACGCAGTACGCCATACTGCCCGACGCGGCGCGCCACTGCAATTTTTAAGATATTAAATATCACAAGACCGGCTGCCAGCAAAACAAGCGCGGCTGCCAAAACCCCCGCAAATACTACAAAGGAAAATCCCTCATCCTCCAATGCCGCAGCGTCTTCCTCTGCATTGTAATAAATCCCAAGCGCATTCAGGTAGGGCGTATTATAGAGAGTATCTAATTCATGGATGTCAAGACGTTCTGCCAGCGCATCTATGACGGTCTGAAAGTGCTCTTTCTTTGCAGTTTTGATATCCATGCAATAATACAGATACGCCTGCGGCAAAATCTTGGATGCACTGCCCTCACCCACAAAGCCAAGCATACTCCCGTAAACATATCCCAAATAGTTATTCTGCACAATGCCTGTCAGGACAAAATCTGCCTCGTACTCATAAGCTTCTATCGTCACACCATGGCGCAATACCTTGGAGAGTGACAGGGAGACCGTGTCTCCAACACTTCCAGTAAACCCAAGAAACTGCAATGCCTCCTCCGACAAGACAATCTCCATAGGATTCTGGGGCAGCCGTCCTTCGGCCAGCTGTGTGTAAGATGGACGGCTGCGCAGCCCGTCGCCCCAATATTCAAGTAATTCCAGCTTGAGCAAATCATTTAATTCCATACTGCCAAGCTGTATATAGCGCCCCGTGTACGATAACCGCTCATCGCGCTCCAGCGCCTGTGCCTGTTCCTCGGTGAGCTGCACAAAGGACGCATAGCGGTCACCTCCAAGCGCAATTGCCTGCTGCCTGCGCATCGCATTCAAAATGCCAGCGGACTGCCCAACTGCTGTCGTCATCATTGTGGACAGAAGAACCGCTGTTATAATAAGAAGCGATACCATCTTCTGCCCCATTATTTCCCTCCAAGCCAAGGTTAAATATGATTTCATCGCGCTGCCCCCTCCTCTGATAAAATACCGTCCATTATCACGACTCTGCGCGCTGCCATCTTGGCAATTCTGTCGTCATGTGTGATAACAACCAGTGTCTTTCCCATTGTTTCCCAGATATCTCTTAACAGTCGCATAACCTCCGCACCGCTTTTGCTGTCCAGATTCCCCGTCGGCTCGTCGGCAAAAATGATATCCGGCTTTGCAATCAGCGCACGCGCGATCGCCACCTGCTGCTGCTGACCGCCGCTCAGCTCATGCGGCAGGTGCTCTAGCCGGTCACAGATGCCAAGAATCCCTGTCAGCTCGTCAAAATAGGCGTTGTCCACCCGTCCTTTATCGAGCAGCAGCGGCATCAGAATATTTTCCCGTGCAGTCAGTACTGGCAGCAAATGAAACTGCTGAAAAATAAATCCTATGCGTCTGCGGCGGAATGCTGACAGCTCCCTGTCGCGCAGTTTATAGATCTCCTGCCCATCATAAGACAGCCTGCCCTCCGTCGGGACATCCAGACCGGACAGCAGGTGCAGCAGTGTACTCTTTCCGCTTCCCGATGGCCCCATGACCGAGAGAAATTCTCCTGATGCAATCTCAAGATTTGCCCTGTGCAGCGCAGTGACTTGACTGGCGCCGCTGCCATAAATTTTGCTGATATTTTCTGCTTTGAACAACATAAAAAACACTCTCCCTTTCGTTTTCATATCCAAACTTCCAGTAGAGTGTATCTTATAAATCTCAAAATTTGCTCAAGAATTTACACAAAAAGACGCTTTTGCCACCGCTCCGCCGTCTGTTCTATTTTCCAGACGAAGCGCCCCGCCATGCTTCTCGCAGAGCAGCTTGCAGCTGTACAGCCCCATCCCAAAGTGCGCGGGCTCCTCATGCTTTTTCCCAAAAGGCTTTGGCCCGTCCTTGACAAGCGCCGCGGGGTAACCTGCCCCGTCATCCTGCACGGTCAATAGCAGCATTCTTTCTCCCTTTTCAAAAACGGATTCCAGCGCAATCTCAAACTGGCACTGTGCAAAACGCGCTGCATTGCCAATCAGATTCTCCGCAACCGTCAGAAACAGCCCATGATCCAGAGGTACGTCTTCCCCTTCCTGTACCATGACCGTTACCGCAGCCGCCGGTGCAAGCAGCCGCGCTGTCTCCTGCAATTCCTGTGACAGTACTGACAGCCTCACCATTTTTCTGCGCACTGGCATCTGCTCTAACCGCTGGATGCTGCTCATAGCCTCCACATACTGTTCAATGCGCAGCGTGTACGTTTCAAGCCGTTCTAGTGCCTGCTCCTCCCCTTGTTCCTGACGCAGCATTTTCACGGTGCCTTTCAGTACCGTGATGGGGTTTCTCAGGTCATGGGCAAACGCCGCATTCAGACGCCTGCGCTCCTCCGCCTGCCGCCACAGCTCCTGATTTGTGCGCAGCAGCTCTGCACGCATTGTCTCAAACGCCGCACAGATCTGCCCCAGCTCGTCGGCAGAAACCTCGGGAATCGAGAAGTCAAGATCGTGCATACGAATCCGTTTCGTACTCTCACTGAGTATGGCAATCGGCTCTTTTAATTTCAGATAATAAAACAAGATACCTGCCAGTCCCAGTCCGCACACTGGCACAATCAAGATCGCAAGAAGCTGAATCTGATTGACCAGTTCTATGATGCGCTGCTGTTCTGGTGTCGGTTTCCCTAAGTCCGTCACAACACCGTCCGACGTAATCACAACGCCATAATGGGGATATCTGTCATAAATCTTTGCACAGACCTGATAAATGCCAAAAGTGAGAAGCAGTGCTGCTGCCATACAGAGCACAGACACCAGAAAAAAAGCGCGCCTAAGCCCCATTTTTTTCAACCATTTCATCAGCCGTTCCATTTATAGCCACACCCCCAGACAGTCTCGATATATTGATGCCTTGTGTGCACCGCGAACTTTGCGCGGATCTTGCGGATATGCTCCATGATGGTATCACTGTTCCCATCCCCGTCGATTCCCCAGACGCTTTCATAGATCCGTTCCCGGTCAAAAACCTGCCCTGCATGAACTGAAAGCAGCTCCACAATGTCAAACTCCCGTCTGGACAGCAAAATTGGCTCCCCGTCTGCCACAACAGTGCGGGCTGCGTAATCAATCACCAGCTCCCCAAAAAAGCGCACTGCCGTACTATGCTGGTGCCGCTTCTCCCGGCGCAGATGCGCCTCCACCCGCGCGCCCAGCTCATCTAAGTCAAACGGCTTCACGATATAGTCGTCCGCTCCGGCGCGGAAGCCTTCGATCTGGTCTGCGGACTCAATACGCGCTGTCAGAAACAGAATCGGACAGCAAATATATTCCCTGATTTTCCGGCAGACTGTAAGCCCGTCCAAGTCCGGCATATTGATGTCCAGTAAAATTAAATCAGGGCCGGCGGACACTTTCTGCAATGCCTCTGTCCCGCTGCTGGCAGCAAGCACCGTGTAGCGCGGCGCAAAATACGCCGACATCATATCCACGATGCCGCTCTCGTCATCTACTATCAGAAGTTTTTGCTTTACAGGTGTTTGATTCAACGTTGTACACTCCATTTTTCCACATATTTATCCACATATTATCCACAATATGTGAACAAGTATGGTTGATATTTTATACACGTACTACTGTTGCAGCGCCTCAGTCACAGTCCCAGCAGTACATCACTTTGCTAAAATCCCGCTTTGCCAGCGCCTCACTGTTGATAAAAAAGTTGGCAATCCCGCCATCCGCCCAGCACATGTAACCTTCTTCCTCATCCAGTTCGGAATGAAGCTGCAACAATACAGTGTCATAGTACTTTGCGCTTTTCCGCGGGTCATACTGCACAAAAGCCGGAAAACCCAGCATGGAATGCCCATTGTATGAGAGTTCGTCATCCAGATAACAGTAATCCTCCCATGTCAGAAGGTCAAACACAGACTGCCGCCCGATATTTTTTCCCGTGAGCGTCTTCACTGCATCGCGGAATACGGTGTGAAAACGCTTATCCGACATGCTGATATAGACCTCCCTTGGAGAAATGCCAACACGGTACGGCTTCCAGACAGGTGTAAGATCCTCTATTTCCGGGTCAGAGGAAACGGGAACATCCATTGCGAGAATCTGTTCCTGCGTGACAGTATAGTCCACCGTCTCATGGTACACCACGCGGAACATCTCCTGCCGGTCCGGCGCCTCATAATCATAACCGTATTCATAATCACCATCGTCCAGCGCGATAAAAAACTGTAAAATACCCTGCTGCGGCAGACGTTCATCCACCGACGCCCGGTCAAAATTAAGCTGTGCAAGCAGCATCATTTTCCGCCCTGTTCTGTCTACAGGATAGGGCATGTCCAGATTCCAGTAGGGCAGACCGCCAAACCTGCTGTCAAACAAATCCGGCGCAGTCTCTTTTTGCAGCGTCAGTGCATACGCCTTTTTACGAGACTTTTCCTTCATAAAGTTTACAATCTCCTCCATCGGATAATCATAGGTAGTCGTCTTGGCAAATTCAATCCTCGCGCGAAGCGTATCCAAAACCTGCGTGTTCACAAGACTGCTCTGTTCGGGCAGACGGACATACGTTAATGCTGGAAGCTGTGCCAAAAGTGCACAGTCGGTAAAATTCGTCTGCACCAGATCGAGCTTCTTTAGATTTTTGCACTTTTCCAGAAATGAAAAGTCCTCTACCGTCAGTGGATTTCGTGTGTTCATAATCAGTGTATGCAGTTTCTCCATCTCTCCAATCACGGAAAAATCATGTTCCCTGCACTCAAAAAAAGTGATGTTCCTGCCGGCCTTGGTCCGATCATCCAGCTTGAGTGCTTTGATTTTCTTCAAATCATAGGGAATCTCTGGAACGCCAAAGCTGGTAATTACTGCATTCAGTAAATAGGGGTCGATGGTTCTCATGTCCTTTTTCATAATTTGCTCCATTCCTTAGCTCTAAAACGCTGTAATCCTTGGTCTTGTCAAAATCTTCAATGATGCCAAATTCTGTTTTTGCCACCTCATTCAGCCTCCTTATTCTACAACTGCTGTCGCGGAATCGCCCGCTGCTGCCTGTTTGAGCACCGCATCGACAAGTTTTTCAAAATTTTTACCTGAGCTGGTTGCCCCCGTAATCGCATCAACCTTTGTATCTGCCTGCCCGTCAATCAACTGCTGCACATACATTCGCGTGTATTCATTGGGATAGGTGCCGGATTTTGGCATCATGTTTTTCATGTAAGCATTATCCCATGCTTTGATAAAACCACTTTCATTTCTGGCATTAAACTCCGCAGATACAATCTTATTATCTTTCATCTGTATAATCAGATACTCCTCCCATCCATGCGAAAATTCTGACATCTCGGCGGTATAAAATCCATCTTTATAACGTTTTGTGCTGCCGCACCCTGTCAGCATCCCCGCTACTATGATTCCTGCCAGCAATACAACTGCGGCTCTCCTGTATAAATGCTTCATTTAATTTATCCTCCTGACAAGTATTTTCTACAAAGGCTTACGCCCGCAATTTCACCATTGAGACAATCTGCTCCAGCTCCTCAGCCTGCTTCATTGACACTGCCACAGTCTCATCCGTCTCCCGCGCTAACTGCTGGTTGGTATCCGCAATCGTAAGTACCGTCTGTACCTCCTGTGACACTGTATCAATCGCCTCCTTTTGCTGCATGGTAATATGAATCAGATTGTTAGAAATCTCTGTAAATTCACTCGTCGCCTGATTGACTTTATCAAAAGACTTTGCAGTGTTCTGTGCTGTCTGCATTCCCTGGTCGATCGCCACGCTTGCCTTTCCAATAATAGCCCCTGTCTTCTCCAGCGCATCCGCCGTCTGTTGTGACAGATGACCAATCTCCTGCGCTACCACCGCGAAACCTTTACCAGCCTCTCCTGCCCGCGCTGCTTCGATGGAAGCGTTCAACGATAACAGGCTTGTCTGCGAAGAGATGTCTTCAATTAATTGACTGATCGTGATAATCTCCTGCATATCACGATGAATACTATCCATCGTCTCCAACATATCCTTCATCTGCTGCTGTCCCTCATCAACCCGCTCCTTCGCCGCACCTGCACTCTGCTTTACACGCTGTGCATTGTCGTCAATTTCATCTGTCTTATCTGTGATCAGATTCATCTTTACCGTCAGACGTTTCAATGCATCAGACTGTTCGATCGAACCATCATACAGCTTCTTCGCATAGATTGTTGTCTCAGACGAATTGTTTCTGACCGCCACTGACGCCTGTTGAATATGGCACATTGTCTCATTTAATGCATCGGTGATCAGGGTCATCGCCTCACGTATCGCCACAAAATCGCCGTTAAATATCCCATCGGCCTGCGTTGAATAATCCCCTGATGAAAGCAGTCCCAAATAGCCCGTAATATTATCAATGTATGTAGAAAGGCTGGAAATCGTACTGGCAAGCGCGGTTGTCAAAGTCTCTGCTTCCTGATTATTGTCTGCAAAAACTACCTCCTCTTTGAGATTTCCTGCCGCAAGCAGAGCAAGCCGGTCTGTCGCAAGAGACAAAGACCCAGAGATCTGATCTGCAATTTGTACTGTTCGTTTTGTTATATAGATCTGTAAGCCGATTATAATCAAAATACTTAGTGCAACCGACCAGATCAGCGTCCCCAGAAAATCAGCTCCCGGTGCAGCGATCAAAAGAGTCCAGTTCGTGCCTGCGATCGGCGAATACGCCATATAGTGGTGAACCCCCTTTAAATACACGGATTTGGAGTCTGTGCGAAAATCCAGCATTGCGTCAAACACACGCCGATTGACTCCAGAGCCATACAATTCATAAAGGTTTCGAACCTTGTCCATATCCGCTATATTCTTGTCCGCTATAATGGTCCCTTCCCCATCAACAATATACGCGATCCCTTTTCCGCCAATATTGATATTTGACAGCACATCATTGAGCAGATCATATTTATAACTGCCCACCAGATAAAACAGCAGATCTCCGCCCTCATTCACAATTGGTATCCCCACTTCAAGCTGCCAAAGTCCATCCTGATGTACCGGACTTCCGACGGTCAGATTCTGTGTACGTACCAGATAGTCATAGTAGTCTTTTCCCATAATAGATGTGGGTGCCAGACTATCGCCATACAACTTTGCCCCCGCTGTATCATAGGCGGCAATCCAAACAAATTCCACCCGCTCTTCGCATTGATCAATTAATTGCTGCATCTCCGCCGCAGACATATTGATATCAGACCATTCTGGCTTTTGCGCCATGCTGTCCATCCTGTCCAACAGCAGATGTATATTGGAACTGATATTCTGCGCGGAAATACGCGCTGTGATCTGCAAATTGTCGTGAAGCACAGAGGACGTTGACCGCAGTGATGTTATGATCATGAGAATCACCAATATCACGCCCAAAGAAATCGACAACTGTGTTACATAACGAATAATAATCTGCTTGATGCTGCGCTTTGGAAGCTTGATGCTTTCCTTGATCTTACTCGCTCTCATTTTAAAATCCCCCTATTTTAAAATTTTATAAAGTTGGTCCCACACACAATGATATCCCCATACATTTTTGTACATTGCATGCTTAGGATCCTTATCATGAATATTTATAATGAAATATGTAAATATCCGGCGATATTTTTCCATATATTGGATGTATTGTGCAATATAGTAAAT
>VSNR01000145.1 GCA_009774345.1 Lachnospiraceae bacterium
TATAAAACATGCTACAAGTACTGGAATTATGTGGCATTGTGAAAATAATTTAGAGCAAGGCTCACGGATTCAGGATAATGTAAATCTCGTCAAGCTCTCCTGCGCGGTACTGCTCGATGACGGTCTCACTGATAATGCGCGCGCGGTGCAGCGAAGGGTTCTGCGCAGCATAATGAAAATGACGCGCGAGCGGTATCCCTCTGTTTCGCAGGTAATGTCTGCCTGCTCTGCCTACAACAAACAGTTTGTAGTGTTTCCACTGGCTGATCTGGTCCTGCGCAAACTTGAGTATATTATGGTTATATGCGCCAGCCAGCCCTTTGTCAGCCGATATTACGATATATCCTCTTACTTTGTCCTCCGGCTTCTTGTGCGACCTTTCGCTGAAAAACTCATGCTCTACATCCGGCAGACGCTGCATGATATTGGATACGAGCGACTGCAAAGTGAAAAAATAAGGCTCTGTCTCCTCCAGATTTGCCCTTGCTTTGCGCAGCTTGGTGGAGGAAATCATATACATGGCATTCGTGATCTTCATGGTATCCTGAATACTTTTCCTGCGGATTTGTATTTCCCGTGTACTTGCCATTCTCATGCACCTCCGCTATGATTCGTATGTTTTCTTAAATTCCAGTGCCGCATCAACAATCTCTTTGTTCAGTGCATCGTCCAGCACACCGCTTGTCTCGATCTGCCGAATCAGCCCTGCGTGCGCTTCCTTCATATGTTCCAGCAGCCTCATCTGGAAATCTTTCACCTTGTCAATCGGTATGGAAAGCATGATTTTTGCGTTTGCCGCGCAGAGCGTAATGACCTGTTCCGCCATGCTGAGCGGGTGGCATAAGGGCTGCTTTAATAATTCCATCAGCACATGACCGTGCAGAAGCTGTTCCTTCGTGGCACTGTCAAGATCGGATGCAAACTGTGTGAATACTTCCATCTCCCTGAACTGGGCAAGGTCAATACGGATACTGCCCGCTACTTTTTTCATTGCCTTCGTCTGGGCAGCGCCGCCTACACGCGACACGGAAAGTCCCACGTTTACAGCCGGGCGCATACCAGAGAAGAACAAGTCGCTCTCGAGGAAAATCTGTCCGTCTGTAATCGAAATGACATTGGTAGGAATATATGCCGACACGTCGCCCGCCTGTGTCTCGATGATCGGGAGCGCCGTAATCGAGCCGCCGCCCTTCTCGTCACTAAGACGCGCTGAGCGCTCTAACAGTCTGGAATGCAGATAAAATACATCGCCCGGATACGCCTCGCGCCCCGGTGAACGTTCGAGCAGCAGGGAGAGCGCACGATAGGCAACCGCGTGTTTGGACAAGTCATCATATACAATCAGCACGTCCCTGCCCTTGTGCATAAAATATTCCGCAAGCGCGGTCCCGGAATAAGGCGCAATATACTGAAGGGGCGCCGGGTCGCTTGCTGTTGCGGACACGATAATGGTATAATCCATCGCGTCATTGCTTTTCAAGGTATTCACCAGCTTGGCAATCGTCGATGCCTTCTGGCCGATTGCCACATAGATACAAATCACGTCCTTGCCCCGCTGGTTTAGAATGGTGTCGATGGCAAGCGATGTCTTTCCTGTCTGGCGGTCGCCGATGATGAGCTCACGCTGCCCGCGTCCGATCGGGAACATGGAGTCTATCGCCAAAATACCCGTTTCAAGGGGAACACTCACCGACTTTCTGTCAATGATCGAGGGGGCGGGCTGTTCGACAGGCATATAGCCTTCTTCTTTGATGGCGCCCGCCCCGTCAATCGGTGCGCCGAGCGCGTCAATCACCCTGCCGAGAAAGCCGTCGCCCACTGGAACGCCTGCACGTTTGCCTGTCCGCGCTGCGCCTGAGCCTTCGCGTATTTCCACGTCGCGCCCAAACAGGATACAGCCAATCTCGTCACGCCGGATATCCTGTACCATCCCCTTGACACCGCAGTCAAAGACGATAATCTCCCCGTATGCCGCGTGGTCGATACCGTCAATGTTGGCAATGCCGTCGCCTACCCAGCTTACGGTGCCGATTTCCCTGTCCTGCGCTTCTAACTCAAAATTCTCGATCTCAGCGCGCAGAATCGAAATAATGTTCTCCGTGCTTGCCGCTGTCTGTGCGCCTGCGCCCGATAACTTTTCCTGAAACTGCTGCAAACGCCCTTTGGTACTCCAGTCATAGACCTCGTTTCCCGCCTCGAGGATAAAGCCGCCCCCGATCGAAGCGTCCTCCTCCATCTCAAAGGAAATCTCACCGCTGTCTTGGTAATGCTTTTGCACAAATGCCTGAATTCCTCTAAGCTGTGCCTCATCTGGCTTTGTCACATACCTTAATCTGACCAGAAAACCGTCTTTTTTCTCCGTGACCGTGTTTTGGCGTGCCTTTAAGATTTCCCCCCAGTGCTTCATATCGCCGTTGTCGCACAAAAGCTTTAAGAAATCGCGGATTTCACTGGGAAATACCATGTCAATCACATGATGTTTCTTCTCGAGCGCCACGGCAGGATTTTCAAATTCCTCCTGTATCTGCGGCACCGATTTCAATATATCATCTGTGCGGAGCAGGATATTATCGGAGATCCCCAGCTTCCGTATTGTTTTTGCATACTCTGATACCGTATTTATCACCGTTGTTCACCCGTCTTTGCTAAAAATTGGTTATATAGTTCCCTGTCCGCGGCCTGCCCCTCTCCCGAGGCAACCACACGCGCCGCAGCTTCCATGACAAGTCCGGCAATCTGCTCCTGTGCCTGACGGATACTGCGCTCCTGCTCGCCCTGAGCTTTCTTCTTTGCATCGGACATAATTTTCTGTGCTTCAGCTTTGGCCTCTGCCACGATTCTTCCATATTCCTCATCTGCTTTTTCGCGTGCCTTGCTGACGGCGGCTGCTTTTTCCTCGTCAATGCCCTTCACGCGCTCTTCATACTGCTGCCGCAGTTCGCCAGCCTGTGATTTGGCTGCCGCTGCATCGGCATACTGCTTGTCGAGCTCCTCCTGTCTTTTTGCCAGTATGTTTTTCACTGGCTGAAACAGGAATTTGCTCACAATAAAGTAGATAATCAGCAGATTAATTACGGTAAAAACAAGATTAATATCCAGTTTTAACATAATGTACCTCCCTGCCGCTTATTTCACAAGCATAATAATCAAAATCGCCACAACAAACCCGTAAATCGCCGTTGCCTCGGCAAGCGCGCCGCCAAGCAGCAGAAGCTTTGTGATCTTTCCGTCAGCCTCCGGCTGTCTGGCTACGGCCTCGACGGCCTTTCCAGAAGCGATACCGATACCAACGCCCGCTCCAATACCTGCCAATGCTGCAATGCCTGCTCCAATTGCTACACCCATAATATACCTCCATCCCGCCGCATTACGGCGTATTCAATCATTCTATGTTTTCTTATTCAATATTCAGTTGTATCTTCTATTCGACAGCTTCTCGAATGTAGAGCGATGTCAAAAACACAAACACATATGCCTGTATCAGCCCGTCGAAAATGTCAAAGTAAAGGCTGAAGGGAACCGGCGCGACAGCCGGCATCAGAATTTTTATCAGCTCCATGATGACAAAAGCGCCAAGGACGTTTCCAAACAATCGCATACACAGCGACAGCGGTTTGATAAACAACTCAAGGATGTTGATCGGTGTCACGATCGCCATCGGCTCCTTAAAGCTTTTCAGCCATCCGCCCGCGCCCTTGCTGCGTATGCTGGCAAACTGCACGAGCACAATGCTCATCAGTGCCAGCGCCGCCGTGACGTTCAGGTCTTTTGTCGGCGGTTTTACGCCAAACAGGCCAATCAGGTTCGCAAAAGCGAGATAGATCAGCACCGTGCTCAGGTACGGTACATATCCCTTCGCCTCCTCGCCAACCATATCCGTGATAAAGCCTTCAATCTTTGTCACGAGCATTTCCACAAAGAGCTGGCGCTTTCCAGTCGGATGCACCTGTAGGTTTCTCGTCAGAAATAAAGAGAGCAGCAGCAGGATCAGTATAATCACCCATGTGATCACGGTCGATTCATAAATCGGAATCTCATAGCCTCCAATATTTACAGAAAACACCGCCACGCAATCGAGCTGCTCCACAAGTTCGCCTGCCAATTCTTCCATAAATTTCACCTCCTATCGTTTCCTATTTTGTACGCCAAAAAAACCTCTGCAATACACAGGTCTAAACATATTGTAAAATCCATAAGGAGTTCTACCGTATTTATTTTTTTCCGTCCTTGTTGTGGATATAATTTAGTACGATGGCTTTCTTGCGCAATATTGGGATCTGTGTCCTTTCTATTGCCATGTCAAAATCAGAATTGCGAAATAAAACAACAAGAGCAGCCAGCAAAAGCAGCCGGGAGAGAATCCTGCTGTTTTTGTTGGCTGAATGCCGTATGGTATCGTTTATCAGTTCGATGACACTGCGTGCCTCAAGCATCTGCGCCGAATCGGAAATGCCGTCCGCAGCGTTGTAACTACATGTCTTATTCTGTGAAAACTCCTGCTGTGCGGTTTTTGGCATATTTTTCTGTATATAAAATAAATCCCTGTCGGCACTGCCAAGACAGATTCCAAGAAAAATCGACAGGATTAAAAGCAAACTGATGCCAAATTGCTTGTCTTTTGTTTTCACGCCCCTCACCTCTGTATCATTCTACCATGGACTTGATAAAAAATCTAGTATAAATTGTGTCAAAGTATTAAATTACAGGTGGTGACGTTCGTTCGCTTGACTTTGTGGTGCTCCTGTGATACCGTATAGAATCTGCGTGTTTTATACAGTTCTTTTCTGTTCGATTTAATACCCAGCCCCATCATCCGCATTTTTGACGAGCTTGATCATCCGGCTTGTTCCGAGGCGGTCAGCGCCCAGACGGATAAATTCTGCTGCGTCATCGAGTGAAGCGATGCCGCCGGCTGCCTTGATCTTTACATTTTTGCCGACATGCGCCCGCATGAGTTTGATATCCTCAAACGTTGCGCCTGCTGTCGAGAAGCCTGTGGAGGTCTTGATATATTCTGCCCCCGCGTTTGTGACAATCTCACACATCTTGATCTTCTCGTCTTCTGTGAGCAGGCAGGTCTCGATGATAACTTTTAGGATTTTACCGCCGCAAGCCTCGTGAATCTGGCGGATTTCATCCTCGATGGCCTCATAACGTCCATCTTTGAGCCAGCCAATATTGATGACCATATCAATTTCCGCAGCGCCGTTTGCGATGGCATCCTTGGTCTCATAGACTTTGACAGCAGTGGTATGATAACCGTTTGGGAAACCAATCACCGTGCAGATGGGCAGTTTGCCGGCTACATAATCCGCAGCCTGCTTGACATAGGCGGCAGGGATGCACGCAGAGGCGGTGCCGTAGGCGATGCCATCGTCAAGAATCTGGCGGATTTCATCCCATGTGGCAGTCTGTGTGAGGAGCGTGTGGTCCACGGTCTTTAAGATTTCCTTTATATTCATTTCTTTTGAATCCATAATCAGTGTGTCCTTTCTATATAAAAAATTTCTACAGTTCCTAATTCATCATTGGAGCTGCGCAAGCAGAGAGTACCCGATGGTGCCCTCTGGCATGGGTACGCCGAAATTCTCGGCAATGGTAGCGCCGATGACAGCGAAGGTATCTGAATCGTCCAGTTTTCCGCTGCCTGTAAAAGAGGGGGCGTAGGCGATCAACGGCACATCCTCCCGCGTGTGGTCTGTTCCGGTGTGCGTTGGGTCGTTTCCGTGGTCTGCGGTGATGAGCAGCAGATCATCGTCCTTTAGGCATTGAAGGAACTCGCCAAGCTTTACATCAAACTTTTCAAGCTCTTTGGCATAGCCGGATACATTTCTGCGGTGTCCCCAGAGCGCGTCAAAATCCACAAGATTTACAAAGCAGAGTCCGTGAAAATCCCGTTTTGCGATTTCGATGGTCTGTTCCATGCCATGTACGGAACTTTTGGACTTGTTGGATTCTGTCAGTCCCTCGCCGTCGAAAATATCATAAATCTTGCCGACAGAGATGACGTCAAACCCTGCATTTTTCAAGGCATTGAGGGCTGTCTTGCCATAGGGCTTGAGGGCGTAGTCGTGGCGGTTGCTGGTGCGCACAAACTCGCCTTTTTTCTTTCCGGTATAGGGTCTTGCGATGACGCGGCCGACCTTCCACTCGTCCCGCAGCGTCAGTTCTCTTGCGATTTCACAGCATCGGTAGAGCTCCTCTAAACCGAAGGTTTCCTCATTTCCGCAGATTTGCAGGACGGAGTCCGCGGACGTATAGACAATCATGTGCCCTGTGGCGATCTCCTCCTCGGCAAGCTCATCAAGGATTTCTGTGCCGCTGGCGCTCTTGTTGCCAATGATCGTGCGCCCGGTTCTGGCGGACAATTCGTCTATGAGCTCCTTGGGAAATCCTGTCTCCGTAAAAGTCTGGAACGGCTTCGTGATGTGCAGTCCCATCATTTCCCAGTGTCCGGTCATGGTGTCCTTGCCGGTGCTCGCCTCATGCAGCCGCGCATAATATCCTGTGGGGTTTTCTGCGGGGGCGACGCCGTGCAGGGCATGCAAGTTTGCCATCCCCAGCTTTTGCAGATTTGGAATCTGGAGATGTGCTGTGTGCTGGGCGATATGGCCAAGCGTATCCGTCCCGGCATCGCCATAGGCTGCCGCATCCGCGGCGGCGCCTATGCCCAGAGAGTCAATGACGATGGTGAAAATCCGATTGTATTTTGGATGTTCGCTCATAATGTTCCACTCCTTCCATGAATACAAAATATTGTTTTTTTTATCAAAATAACAGGATGATACCGACGATCATCGCGCTTAACATACTCACGAAGATACCGCCCAGCATCGCTCTGAACACAAGACGGGAGAGGGTGCTTTTCTTTTCGGGGCAGAGTACAGCGATACCGGACACGCAGATGCCTAGGCTTGACAGATTGGCAAAGCCGCAGAGGGAGATGGCACAGATCATGCTGGTTCTGGTATCCAGTGTGTTCAGAATGGTGCCCAAATCCTGAAAGGCGACAAACTCGTTGACAATCAGCTTATTGCCAAGCAGGGAGCCTTCCATGAGCACATTGCTGCTGTCCAAGCCCATCAGGAAGCCAAACGGTGCAAACACATAGGAAAAGATTTGTTCCAGCCGGATGCCTGCAAAGCCTAAGAACATATTGACGACCGCCACAATGCCAATAATGCCGACAAGGGAGGCAGCAATGGAGATGACCATCTGCATGCCAGTCGAGGCGCCCTCTGCAATCGCGTCAATTACATTTGCGTTATTTCCTTTATTATCCATCTTGACATCACTGATAGACTGCGCGGTCTGGGTCTGCGGAAGGATCATTTTGGCTACGAGGATACTTCCGACGGGAACCATAGCGCTTGCGATCAGCAGGTAGTCCATCGGGATGCCAAGTGCGTGATAGCCGCCAAGAATGGAGACGGACATACTGCCCATTCCTGAGACCAGAATAACAAAGATTTCACTGTCGGTCAATGACCGGATGTATTTACTTACCAAAATAGGACTGTCGGTCTGGCCCAGAAACATATTTGCCACGGCGACAAAACTTTCAACCTCTGTCGTTCCCATGAGTTTCCCAACGCCTTTTCCAATCCATTTCACCACAAATCCCAGCACGCCGACATAGTATAAGAGACTTACGAGCGCAGATACAAAGATGATATTGCCGAGGGTCTGCACAATGAAGATGCCGCCCAGTGATGCGCTGTCGGCAAGACTGCCAAAGACGAAGGACAGACCTTCCTGCCCGCAGTTGATGACGGCGGTGACACCGTCGGAAAGCACTGATACGATGGTCTTTCCGATCGGTATTTTGACAAGCAGCAAAGCGATCACAAACTGGATGATGACTGCTCGGAGCACCGTTTTCCATGGAATGTACTTACGGTCCCATGAGATCAGGAATATAAGACCTAAAATGACAATGATGCCGGTGAAGTTCAGCAGTAATTTCATGAGATGAGCCTCCTCTCTGCCCGGGGGCTTTATTTTTCACGGTCTGCGGCGATGAGTTTGCGGATTGCGAGAACGGCTGTCTTGATGGCAGATTCGGTGTCATGGATGATCGGATTTTCCATGCCCAGCGCATTGCGCTCCTGATTGCCGACAACAAGGAAGTTCGAACCGCAGCGGACACGCAGATGGCTTGCCGCGATGAACAGCGCTGCCGATTCCATCTCGGAAGCTTTGCAGCCCATGCGTTTCCATGCTTCCCATTTATTTAACAGTTCATAGCTGACGGGCATACGCTCTGGCTCATGTTGTCCGTAAAAAGCATCTTTGCACTGCACAACGCCGGTGTGATAGACATTTCCTAACTCTTTGCTCGCAGCGACAAGGGCGTTTGTGACATCCAAATCTGCCACGGCGGGATACTCGATTGGCGCGTACTCGCGGCTTGTGCCCTCCATGCGGACAGCGCCTGTCGCAATCACAATGTCGCCGCCCTTGACATCAAGGTCTATACCGCCGCATGTGCCAACGCGGATAAAGGTGTCCGCACCGCACAATACCAGCTCCTCGAGTGCGATGGACGCGGACGGTCCGCCGATTCCAGTAGAAGTCACACTCACTTTTTCGCCGTCAAGTGTTCCTGTGTAGGTGACAAATTCCCGGCTGTCAGCAACCAGCTTGGCATCCTCGAAATGCCTTGCGATCTTTTCGCACCGTTTGGGGTCTCCCGGTAAAATCACATAGCGCCCCACGTCTCCCGGACGAATCTGTAAATGATACTGTAATCCTGCTTCACCTGAATAATTCTGCATAGCTTTTTCCTCCTTTTGGCAGTATATACGCCCAGCGTTCATTTTATACATCTGTGGCTGTCTGGCGTATATACGAATCGTTTGTTTTTCGTGTGATTTCATCATAACATTATACCTGTATAAAAACAAGGCGTATTTTTAGACAAATTAGACAAGTTGTTTTTGGTAAAGATGAACGAAGAAAGCGCCTTGTGGGAATTGACTTTTTACTTCTAACGTTTTATGATATAAATACGATCGCTTTTGGCGTGGATGAAAGGAACTGTTTTAGACAAGTATAAATTATTTAGAGGTATTGCATGATAAAAGAGGATGAAAATAAAGAAAATAAGCTAAAGCATGTCAAAGTCTATGACCAGCTCTACGAGATGATTCAGAACGGAACATTTCCGCCGGATTCAAAGCTTCCATCGGAGACCGTGCTGTCTGCTCAGCTGGATGTGAGCCGCATGACGCTGAGAAAAGCCCTGACCCTGTTGCAGGACGATGGCATGACAAGGAATGTGCAGGGGGTCGGGCATTTTGTGTGCAGCCAGCCGCAGGCGGCGCAGGAACAGCATCCTGTCAATATGCCGCAGCATCCTGTCTATTCGTACTGTACAGAGGAGCTGGATGCGGTGGAGATGGCGTTTCGTATAGAACCGCCGACAAAGTCGATCTCAGATGTTCTCAGACAGTACACGCCTGCTGTGGTCATTGTAGACCGCTGGTACAAACAAAAGGGAACACCGCTTGCGTACTCGCTGAGTTTCCTGCCAATCGGGCTGGTCGGGGAGGAGAAGATTGACTTAAACCATTCCAGCCAGTTGCAGGAGTATCTCGAGAAACAGTGCTATGATGGGAAAAATTGTTTTCGGCGTATCTGTTCACACTCGACCGCAGGGAATTTTACAGAGCTGACCTGTACACTGTCAGATGACAACTCCTTTCTGCTGGTACAAGAGAATATCTCCGATACAGACGGAAGGATTCTTGTCTCGAGCAAGCACTATATACCGTCAGGGCTGTTTCGGATTGAGATTTTTATTTGAATTGGAGGAAAACTATGCAAAAACCAGTGATTGATGAGACAAAGCTGCCAGAAGTGAAGAAGATTATTTATGATGCAGATTCGATTCTGTCCGAGCTGTACTGCGCGGAGAATGATGGTCTGCGAAAGGAACTCGAAGAACTGCAAAGCAGGCTGAGAGCGCTGACTGGCAATCAGAACATTCAGATCAAAGATTATTGGCACTACGACGAGGCGGTCAGTCTGGACACTGCCGCCAGAGGTGCGCTGATGCATCCGCCCGCAAAGGAGGAAGTGACAGACGAACAGATCAGAGACATTGTAGTCCATATCCTTGAGCATGATGAGGCGGAAATGGACTGGTGGCTTCTGTATTTGGAGGTGAACACCGGTCTGGATAATTTGACAGACTATATTTTCTATCCTGATTTGGCAGGGCTTGACGGCGATCCCTCGCTAGAGGAAATCGCAGAGAAGATTATTGAGGACAGAGCGCTGCCATGCACCTAAAGAAAAAAGGAAATCCTTATAAGAGAGGTTTATTTTATGCCTCTCTTTTTTGTTGAATTATATTTTTTACATTCCGATTCTAATTTTGGAAAATTCAGACAACGATTTCTGCCTGCAAATGGCTCATTAGATATGTATTTTTTATACAATACGTTGGCTTTATTGCAAATCACTTCACTATTTGCCTGACACCATTCTAACTCTTGAGTGCATAGTTTCTTGTAATACCTGATGTTTTCCCGGTCTCTCTTGAATATGGTTGTATCAACGTGCTGTAATTGTTCTTCTTCAATGGGTATCATCAGATTAAAATTTAGAACGCCTAATAATTTTCCATTTACTTCAATCTTGGAAAAATCCATAGAGTTTTTCATATTCTTATGCTTTTCTTTTGGCGATGAAAGCGGTATGCAATATTTGTAACTCCCACAAACAATAACAATTCCTATAAAAACCCTGTTATCCTTTCCTGCCTGTGGCGAAACAGAAAGCACCTTATCATCTATATTATGTAGATTTCGGATATATTTCATATCCACTTTGTATAATTTAAAATCCGTCTGCATAAATCTCCTCGTGAAAGTAGCATCGTCAGGCAACGTCACACTATGAGAATGCAAGCTATTTTTTTAATGACTTGTATTGTCCCAAAATGGTCTGCGCTGTTGTAATTTCCTATAAAGTGAAAAATAGCTATGCGTTTCCGCATAGCCATTTGTGTAGTAACTCCATTAGAGTTGCTAACGCTTTTAGCAGTCCACTTTGCGGTAGGACTCACCACTA
>VSNR01000146.1 GCA_009774345.1 Lachnospiraceae bacterium
CTTGTATCAATAATTTTATCGTCATAATCCTGATTTTCATAAGATGTATCGTTATGGATATAAAATCCCTGTACAACAGATAACATCATTAATGTAGCGAGTACAGAACTGCCGCCGTAGCTGATGAGCGGCAGCGTCACGCCTGTAAGTGGTATAAATTTGCTGTTTCCGCCAATCGTGAGGAATAGCTGTACAATGTAGATGGTGCCCATCCCATAGGAAGCATACCGCATAAAGGCATCCTGACAAGAGTATGCTACGCGAATCATCTCTAAAAACAAATTTACACAGACTGCAATCAAACAAATGCCATAGATCACGCCAAACTCTTCACAGACTGCGGAAAAAATAAAATCCTGCTCCACATAGGGTATGGAACTTGGCGTCCCAGCATCAATTCCCATGCCAAACCAACTGCCGGTTCCGATGCCAAACAGAGACTGGGCAATCTGGTATCCCGTGGCGTTGATATCGTTCCACGGGTCAAGCCATGCTGCCACACGCACGCGTACATGCGCAAACATCAGATAAGAGATATATGCTGCCACAGCGCCGCCAGCAAAGCCCATAACCAAATACCGCAGCCTGCGTGTCGCTATATACAGGAGAATGATGTATGTGATAAAATAAATCAATGCACTGCCAAGATCTTTAGAGGCGGCAAGGAACAGCACATGCACCGCCGCCAGAAATGCTGAGAGCAGTATGTGCCATAGCTTTTTGGCCTTTGACAACATCGCTGCAATAAACAGCACATAGATCATTTTCACAAACTCTGATGGCTGAAAAGATAACCCCATAATAGAAAAAGACAGTTTAGAGCCATTCGTAATGCTGCCACGGACCAGCACAGCGCCCAGTATCAGGATGCCAATTGCCGCAAAAATATACTCGCAGCTTTTCAGCAGCTTCTGATATCTGAAAAAAGCGGGAAGAATTAATGCGATTACCAGTGAGACCGCGATGATGGTAAACTGGCGTACAGAGCGTGTCAGGGATAAGCGTGTCAGTATCACAAAGCTGACAGACAGCAGCAATGCGATATGATTTTGAATCAACCTGTCTGCCTTTGGGTAGATGACGCGCATCAAAACCAGAAATGCAAAGACTGTTATCACCTGAAAAAGCGGGAAGAAAAGATATGTAAAATCTTTCCTTGAGGACAACAATACCAAACTTCCTGTCATGTGATTGATGAAGATCATAATATATTGGAGTACAAAAATAAAGTCTTTGCGTTTCCTGTCATCACGAGAAAGGGCGATAAAACTAATCAATACATATAATACAATATTGGCCGCTAATATATATTTTGATAATTCGATTACTGCTCTTAGCATTCTACTCTACTCCACGCTTATAATGTCCATTCGTAAACTCCCTGAAAGGAAACTCTGTACGGAAGTTTAGATAATATTCGATGACGGCTCTTGTCTGTGTACCGCTTTCGATAGAAAAATCAAGCCGCAAAACCGGATAGTTCTTTTTTAAAATACCTTCAAGCTGTCCATGCAGCGACATGGGCACTGTATTGTACAGAATGTTATAACAATGCGTACAATTTTGTACAATCGTAATATCATTGTGATAACGGTCTGTCAAATGATATCTATTATTTGCATTTCCAGTATCCTTTATACAGCGCTCTAGCGTGTTTCGAATACAGTTTGCAGAGTACATCAAAGGAATGTATCCATACAGTACGAAACAAGTACTGCCGGATGGCAGCAGTCTGCCAAGTTCCTTTTTATTCAGCTCCAAAGGAAGAGTGACACCATCCACCTGACGCGCCAAAAAGTCCAGTGCAGCCTGATTCCATGCATAGACTGTATAATCCGAATAGATCTGTCCTGTATAACCTATTGCATGAAGCCATTCCAGCTCCTCAAGGTTTCGTACCATGACCCCCGACAAACGGTTGCCGCGCAGAAGCGTCTCATACCTTGGCAGATAAGGATAAGACCTTTTGCGCAAAATATGCGGCAGGGCAAGAATGTATTCCTTATCAGGCAGCAAGGCATTCTCCGCAGTGACAAGCAAGTCTGCCTCCACGAAAATACGATGGATTTCCGAAAAAGTGTTTGCCGTCCTGAGCTGTTCATCGGTTGTGACCAGCACGCACCATTCACTCTGCCGCGGCGGAGTCGGATTTTCTGGCATTTTCCCGGAGACTACTTGCGCTGGAACAGCGCGCAGCGAAGGTTCCAGCAGCTTTTGTTCCAGTGCAGCCGCAGCCGTCCTGCGGAGTTCGTTCAGTGCCTTCACTGCCATGAACGAAGCCTCGTCTGTATCAACTGTAAGCGCTGTCAGTTGAAAGCAGGTGTCTCCAAGCTTGCTAAGCTTCTGCCGGATATCCTCTTGGCTCAAGGGTTTGTTCCGCGCAGGGCTTACAAGCTCTCCTGTCACTGTCACAGAAGCCGATTCTGTCAAAAAAGTCAGCACAGCAGGACTCCCCGCACAGATGCGGGCATATCCGCGAATGGGCAGACGCTGCTTTACAGCGATATATTTCTCCTGAATTTCGCTCAGAACCTCCTGTGTATTACCAGAATACCCCGGTTCTGCCAAGGTGACCATATTTTTGTTGTGATGCTGTTCATAATATCCCCCACAAGTATCTGAGCGAATGTACAAATGTTTGATCAACTGCTCATCTTGGGGCAGAATCGTATATTCTTTTTCAGGATTCTCCAAATAGGAATCCAGATACTTCCGATAAACAGCAGTCACTCCCGCGACATATTCAGGGCTCTTCATACGTCCTTCGATTTTGAAGGAATCAATACCTGCCTCGATCAGCTTAGGCAGGACAGGCAGCGTATACATATCCTTGAGACTGAGCGGATACTGCTCTTTGCCGCCGCGTTCACCGGTGTATGGCAGCCTGCACGGGCCTGCACAGCGTCCCCGGTTGCCGCTTCGCCCGCCCAGAATGGAGCTCAAGAGACATTGGCCAGAATATGCATAGCACATCGCACCATGAATAAAACATTCGATTTCCAGATGAGTCTTTTCTTTCATCTCTTTGATCTCATCCAGTGACAGTTCTCTTGCCGGAACAATCCTGCATACGCCCAGTTTTTTCAGAAAATCCGCACCGTAATGCCCTGTGACTGTCATCTGTGTGCTTGAATGAAGCGCCAGATCGGGAAACTGTTCGCGCAGACTTGTCAGCACACCGAGATCTTGGACAATCACGCCATCTAATCCCGCCTGATACAGCGGGAGGATGTACGGGATTAGATGCTCAAATTCACTTTGCTTCACCAGCGTATTGACGGTAAGATAAATCTTTTTATCAAACAAATGCGCTGTGTGCAGAGCTGTTATGATCTCATCTGTTGAAAAATTTCCAGCATAAGCACGTGCCCCATACTGCTCTCCGCCTAGATACACTGCATCTGCTCCGGCGTTGAGCGCCGCCTGAAAACAGGCAAAGTCACCAGCAGGTGCCAACAGTTCTATTTTCCGGTCACTCATGTGTTCTGGCTGCCTTTCAATTCTGTTTCGAGACGAATGATCTGTTTGGAATTTTCATTTAAAGTCTCGTTTGCTTCTTTGAGGGATTTGGCAGTATTGTCCAGCTTAATCTGCGTGGCAATCAGCTCATGTTTTAAATCATATAATTCATTATCTTTCGCTTTCAAATCCTGTTCAAGAAGCTCAATCTGCTTCTTGGCTTTAAAATAATCATCCGCAATGTTCAATTGGATTAACATATTCTGCTTCTCGACAGACTGTCTCTTAAAGCTGTCCATCTTCGCATATTCATTGACTTTGCTATTGATGTAGGCTGCAACTTTCTGCAAATATTCGGCGCTTTCATTGCCGCTGACAGTCAGTACTTTACCACCAATAATAACTTCTGTATCTGTTTTGGCAGACATAACCATGCCCCTTTCTCACTGCGTGTTCAATAAGTACAATTTATTATAATTATACCAGACTACACCGGCATTTCAAGCCCCAAATGGCGGTAAGTAAGTTCAGACACCATCCTGCCGCGCGGTGTGCGCACAATAAATCCATTTTTGATCAGATAAGGTTCATAGACATCTTCGATTGTCCCCCGGTCCTCGCCGATTGCAGCCGCCAAATTATCCAGCCCGACAGGACCGCCGTTAAAGCGCTCGATCATCGTCACGAGAATCAAGCGGTCTGTCTGGTCTAATCCCAGTTTGTCTACATCCAGTATATCCAGCGCCGTATTTGCAGCCTCCAGCGTAATCTGGCCATTATATTTGATCTGTGCAAAATCACGGACTCTGCGCAGCATACGGTTTGCAAGCCTTGGTGTGCCGCGGCTTCTTCTGGCGAGCTCAAGCGCCCCCTGCTCATCAATCTGCACATTCAGCACACGCGCCGAATGCTGGATAATGAGCTTGAGCTCTTCCACCGAATAAAATTCAAGATGCTGTATGACGCCAAATCTGTCCCTGAGCGGTGCCGTCAATAATCCTGCCCGCGTCGTTGCGCCGATCAGCGTAAAGTGCGGCAGATCAAGACGGACAGATTTTGCCGCGGTTCCTTTGCCTATCAGAATATCAATCGCAAAATCCTCCATCGCAGGATAGAGAACCTCCTCCACCTGACGGTTCAGGCGGTGAATCTCATCAATAAACAGGATATCACCCTCCTGAAGTCCGTTGAGAATCGCGGCAATCTCCCCCGGCTTTTCAATTGCCGGCCCGCTTGTCACCTTGAGATGAACCTCCATCTCATTTGCGATAATGCCGGCAAGCGTTGTCTTTCCGAGTCCGGGAGGCCCATAAAATAGAACATGGTCCAGCGTATCATTTCTCTGGCGTGCTGCTTCAATATAAACTCTCAAAATTTCTTTCGCTTTTTTCTGTCCTATATAATCTTTTAGCGTCTGAGGACGTAGACTCCCTTCGATCTTCACGTCCTCATCCAAAAGCTTTGTCTCTATTATTCTGGATGCCATAGAATCCTCCAAAAATTACAATGTACTGATTATTTTCAACGCCTGTTTCAGTATCGTTCCAGCGTCCATATCTTCTGTGACTGTAATCTGCCGCACAGCTTTGAGCGCATCAGAGGGCGTATACCCCAGTGATGTCAATGCTTCAACCGCTTCATTTTTCGCACTGTTTTGGGTTGGCACACCCGCAGCCATAACATCTGGTTCCAGAGCCGCGCTGCCCATGAGCTGCACTTTGTCCCGCAGTTCCAAAATAATCCGTTCCGCGGACTTCGCTCCAATCCCCTGCGCTTTGGAAATCGCTTTAACATCCCCCGACAGAATAGCAAACCGCAAGTCTTCAGCGCTCATTGCCGACAAAATACTCAGTGCCCCCTTAGGACCTATTCCATTGACTGCAATCAGCTTCTTATAGATTTCCAAGTCATCTTTAGAGAGAAAACCAAACAGATTGAAGGCATCCTCACGCACACTTGTATAGGTATAAATCTTGACAGTGGCACCGATTCCCGGCAGACGCTGCGCCACACTGAGCGGAATCCTGATATTATATCCGATATTGTTGCATTCCAGCACCAGATTGTCCTCGGTGATGTCTACGATTTCGCCTTTGATATATGCATACATTGATTCCACACGCCTCCATAATTATCAAAAAGGGAGAAAACCTCTCCCTTTTTGTTGTTTTTAATTATTGATAAATTTGTCCTCTTCGTTGTTCCAGCTATAGAGCTTGCGGATCTCCTCACCGATCTTCTCAGATGGATGCTCTGAAGCAAGCTTTCTCATCGCCTTGAAATGTACCTGACGTCCTGCCGGAGACATGTCTAACAAAAATTCTTTCGCAAAAGAACCATCCTGAATATCCGAGAGGATCTTCTTCATCGTCGCTTTTGTCTCCTCTGTGATCAGCTTGGGACCTGTGATATAATCACCATACTCTGCTGTGTTGGAGATCGAATATCTCATGCCCGCAAAGCCTGACTGATAAATCAGGTCAACGATGAGTTTCATCTCATGGATACACTCAAAGTAAGCATTTCTCGGATCATATCCAGCCTCAACGAGTGTCTCAAATCCAGCCTGCATCAGTGCGCATACGCCGCCGCAAAGCACTGCCTGCTCACCGAATAAATCTGTCTCTGTCTCTGTTCTGAACGTCGTCTCAAGCACGCCTGCTCTCGCACCGCCGATCGCAAGTGCATAGGCAAGCGCCAGCTCAAGTGCTTTTCCTGTAGCATTCTGCTCTACTGCCACCAGACACGGTACGCCCTTGCCAGCCTGATACTCGGAACGAACTGTGTGTCCGGGTCCCTTTGGCGCGATCATGGTCACATCGACATCCTTTGGCGGTGTGATACATCCAAAATGGATATTGAAACCATGCGCGAACATCAGCATATTGCCTGCCTCAAGGTTGGGCTCGATATCTTTCTTGTACATATCTGCCTGCAACTCATCATTGATCAAAATCATGATGATGTCCGCCTTCTTTGCCGCCTCCGCTGCTGTATAAACTTCAAATCCCTGCTTCACTGCCTTGTCCCATGACTTGCTGCCCTCATAGAGACCAATAATGACATGACAGCCGGACTCCTTTGCGTTTAACGCATGGGCATGTCCCTGACTGCCGTAACCGATCACTGCGATTGTCTTGCCCTCTAACAAAGAAAGGTTGCAATCCTCCTGATAATAAATCTTTGCTTCTGACATTTTTCATTCCTCCTAGAAATATATGTAAAATATAATAATGTAGTACCTACTCCAGATTGACAAGTTCATCTGTGCCGCGTCCAAGCCCGGCAATGCCAGTCCTTGCAATCTCAAGAATCTCATAATCCTGCAACAGACCGATAAACGCCTCAATCTTTGACTGATTACCCGTCAGCTCAACAATCAGGCTGTCCACATTGACATCAATAATCTTTGCCCTGAAAATATCAGCCACTGCTATGACGCCCTGGCGCTTCTCCGGCGTTGACTTCACCTTGATCAGGCAAAGTTCTCTGTACACACTTTTCTCAGGCTTTAATTCACGGATATCCCTCACATCAACCAGCTTCGCAACCTGTTTCTCGATCTGGTCTAAAATATCCTCATCGCCAGAAGTCACGATGGTAATGCGGGTAAAGCGGGAATCTGCGGTGACACCTGCTGTAATACTCTCAATATTATAGCCGCGCCTTGAGAACAAGCCTGAAATACGGCTCAAGACACCGGCATTGTTATCAACCAATAGCTGAAATACTCTTTTCTGCATAAAGATACACTCCCTTATCTGCAGCAATATTTATACTGCATAAATAACCAAAAATAATTGTATCATTTTATACTGGTGGTCAATCTTTTCGACCATCAGTATAACAACTATGATATTAATTGTCAATACATTTAGGCAAAGCCAGCGTTCCCGTTCTTGCAACTTCCACGATACTGATCGACTTGAGCATGTCCAGCATCACCTTGATACGCTCTGGCATATCGCAGATTTGAATGATCATGTTATTATTGGACATATCCACGATATCTGCCTTCATAATCTCACAAATCTCCATAATATCACGCCGCGTACCACGATTGTACTTAACCTTAATCAGCATGAGTTCTCTGCTGATGCTGTCCTTCTCATCAAATGTTTTGACCTTGATCACATCGAGTTTCTTGTTTAGCTGCTTCTCAATCTGTTCGATCGTCCGCTGGTTTCCAGAGCTCACAATGGTCATGCAGGAAACTGCCGGGTCATCTGTCTCACCCACCGCAAGGCTGTCAATATTATAGCATCTTCTTGAGAACAAACCTGATACTTTACAGAGCACACCAGCCCTGTTTTCTACTAATACGGAATATATTTTTTTCATATTCATATAGACTGGAACCTCCTTATTTTACTAAATCCATAGGGTCTACGAGACACTCCATGAGCATTGTGTTGTCGTCCGCCAGAAATTCTATGATTTTTTCCTGCGCATGGGACATATTTTCCACGCGGATAAACGGGATATCATATGCCGCGGCAAGTTTCTCAAGGTTTGGTGTCCCCTCCTTGATATCCACTACAGAATAGTTGTCCTTGTACGTATAATGCTGAAATTCGCGCACCATGCCAAGATAATTATTTTTGATTACGATAATCTTGACAGGAATATGATGCTGCATGATTGTCGCAAGCTCCATCATGGACATCTGGAAAGAGCCATCGCCGCAGACAGCCACCACCTGCCTGTCCATGTCACCGCGTTTGGCACCCATCGCAGCCGGGATGGAATATCCCATCGTCCCCATTCCGCCCGAGGTGAGGAAACGTCCTTTTTTCACAATATGATAATTACAGCTCCAGATCTGATTTTGTCCGACATCAGCAACATACACGGCATCTTCCTTCATTTCATGGGAGAGCATTGTGATAAAAGCAGCCGGGTCTACATAGGCAGGGTTTGGCTCGCGCTTCTGTACCATTGTCTCGCGGTATTCTTCCAGCGTGCGAATCCACGCTTCGTGTTCACAGGTAAGTTCCTCTTTGGCCATATCCTCGAAAATATGTCTGGCATCTCCCACCAGCGGAATAGAAGGGCCAACGTTTTTGCCAATCTCAACAGGGTCCACGTCAATATGTACCAGCACTTTATTGGTTGTGATGAGATCTGGCTGGCTGACAGCTCTGTCCGCCACACGCGCCCCCACCATAATCAAGAGATCGGATTCATTCATGGCGCGGTTCGCATAGGCTTTGCCATTGTTGCCAACCATCCCAAAATACATCGGGTCCTCCGTGGGCATCACACCGATTCCCATCATGGTAGATACCACCGGAATCCGGTATTTATCTGCAAATGCACGAATCTCTGAAACTGCCTCGCTCAGATGGACTCCGCCCCCCGCGCAGATGATAGGCCGCTTTGCTTTTTCGAGTTCCTTGATCACTTTCTTAATCTGTACGATATTCCCTTTTACAGTCGGCTTATAAGCGCGGATATTCACTGATTCGGGATATTTAAAATTCTTGATGGCAGCGTTCTGTATATCAATGGGAACATCTATCAACACAGGTCCCTTTCGCCCGGAATTGGCAATATGGAAGGCTTCTTTGAAAACACGTGGGATATCTTCTGCATTTTTGATAAGATAGCTGTATTTGACAAAGGACTCCACAGCGCCTGTGATATCTGCCTCCTGAAACACATCGCTTCCAATCTGTTCACTTTTCACCTGTCCCGTGATGCATACCATAGGAATGCTGTCCGCGAAGGCTGTCGCGATACCAGTGATCAAATTGGTAGCACCCGGTCCGCTCGTGACAGCACACACGCCCACTTTACCGGTGACTCGGGCTTCTCCGCTCGCTGCATGTGCAGCATTCTGCTCTGTTCTAACTAATATTGTCCTGATCTGTGAATCGAGAATGCTGTTATAAAATGGGCAGATCGCTACGCCGGGATAACCATATACCGTTGTAACACCCTCATTCTCGAGACATTTTACGATTGCGTCAGCACCGATCATGATGTTCACTCTTATCCTTTCAAATCTATTTTGTTCTGTTGTTCCTGTTTTTCTGCAACAAAAAACATATTAATTATACATAATAATGCAGATTAAGTAAACCATTTTTTATGAATTTTCCAAGTTACTGTTCTGACAGGACTTAGCATTTATTGCTAAGTCCGTGAGAAAACGTATAGCTTGTTAAGTCAAAATCCATTTGCGAAGCAAATTTTGCATGGATTTTGACCTGTTATTGGAACGGAGTGAACAGTAATTTTCCAAATGAATCATATACGATTGCTTTTATGGATAGATTGTGATAGAGTATAATACTGTAAAAGAACGCTTTTGGGAATATGAATAAAGATGCAAAGGAATTTTCAGGAAATGAACACTCAGTTAAACACTCAATTCAACAAACCATTTACTATTAAAACGATTAGAATTTTTTCGGCAGCAATGCTTGGCGCGGCAGTTCTCTCAGGATGCGGCGATACGAACGCAGAGGAAGAGGCGCTTGCAAGCTTTTCCTCCTCCGTTTCGGACTTTACGGACTACATACAAGATGCGGATGAGAAGCTGAATAATCTGGATATTTATCAAGCAACGTCCGCCGATGAGCTTTTGGAAATCTTGGATGAAATGGATGCCAGATTTGCAGAATTTGCCAGCATTGATATGCCTGCCCAATACGAGGGCGTGAAGGGACTGGCAGCACAGGCAAGCGAAGAGATGTCCCTCGCCGTATCACACTATCACACGGCATTTGAATCCGAGCCATTTAATGAAAACTATGCCGACGCTGCATACCAGTGTTATAAAAACTCCTATGAATATGTCCAATATATGGGATACCTTATTGCCGGTGAGAAGATTCCTGAAAATGATCATGTCAAAGTATATGAAGAAACCAATGACAAAAATATCCTAGACAAATGGCTGTCAGATGACGAGAGCGAAACAAATACGGCTTCCGATCAGATTTCAGAAGCCGCAGAATAAATAGCACTATTCATTTCCTTTAAATTCACGCAGTCTCCGATCGGTATCGCGCTGTGCCAGATAAGAAAAGAGTAAAAGCGCCAGATCGGACCCGCCATCATAGAGCATGGCGATTCCCAGAAGAACCATCGTAATCTCATATGCTGTAAATGGATTAAACACCAGCAGCAATCCCACAACCAGCGTAAGAATTGCAGCAATCAATGCAATCCACCATTTCGTACTTCCAGCCTTCTTGATATCCAGTGTATACTGGATGTCCATCAGACCATGAATCAGCACGATAATTCCCACCACTACCGGAATAATTGAGAGTACGATATGCGGCTGGGTACATATCCAGATTCCCAGCAGTACCAGCACAATTCCCATCATCATGACAAACTTGTTGTAAAAACCAAGCCGCTCTCCGCGCAGAAAGCTGATGAGCTGGAAAACACCCATCACGATCAGTGCGCCGCCAAGCAGATAACACAGCAAGACACCAAGAATGTGCGGCCAGATCACAAGAACAAGTCCCAGCAAGACCATAATGACTGCATTGACAAAGTAATTGTGCTTCATATCCTGTATGATTGATTTCATAGACACGACCTCCTTCAATGATATAAATGTCTGAATTCTATTTTATCATAGAAGTATTGTAGCAT
>VSNR01000147.1 GCA_009774345.1 Lachnospiraceae bacterium
GCATAGAAGATTTCGTTAAAATTTTCCAAAAAAGTATAAAGTTTTCACGAACTTTTAATCAAGTGGTTTATTGCGTTTTGACAAACACTGTCGTATAATAGCAGATGTATGTTAAACCCGTCGAGTAAATTTTGTTTTTACATTTCATATATTATATAGATACTATTTTACAACATCCATAAAATAGATCTACAGAAAGGCATGGTTATTTACATGAATAAAAAAAATAAGGAGTTCTATACACTAGGAATTGATATCGGCTCTACCACGGTAAAGGTTGCGATCTTAGATGCAGACCACAAGCTGCTCTTCTCGGACTACCAGCGCCATTATGCCAATATCCGCGAGACGCTCTCCTCCCTGTTGCAGGACGCCTATGCGAAGCTTGGAAACCTGACACTGCATCCAATGATCACGGGGTCGGGCGGACTGACACTCGCAAACCACTTGGGCGTGCCCTTTGTGCAGGAGGTTATCGCCGTGTCTACATCGCTGCAAGAGCTTGCACCCAAGACAGACGTGGCAATCGAGCTTGGCGGTGAGGATGCCAAGATTATCTACTTTGAGGGCGGCAATGTGGAACAGCGCATGAACGGTATTTGTGCCGGCGGTACAGGCTCTTTTATCGACCAGATGGCATCCTTGATACAGACCGATGCATCGGGACTGAACGAATACGCCAAAAATTATCAATCACTCTATACCATCGCAGCGCGCTGCGGTGTATTTGCCAAGACGGATATCCAGCCGCTGATCAACGAAGGCGCCACCAAGGAGGATTTGTCAGCTTCTATTTTTCAGGCAGTGGTCAACCAGACCATCAGCGGACTTGCCTGCGGAAAACCGATTCGCGGCCATGTGGCATTTCTGGGCGGGCCGCTGCATTTCCTCTCCGAGCTCAAAGCTGCGTTCATCCGCACGCTAAAACTTGATGAGGAACACATTATCGACACTGCCAACTCTCATCTTTTCGCGGCGATTGGCTCAGCGCTCAATGCCAAAAACGATGTCCGGTTTTCTATGTCCGAGATGGTGGATAAGCTCTCTTCTGACATCAAGATGGAGTTTGAGGTCGCGCGCATGGAGCCGCTGTTTGCCGACGAGGCACAGTACGACGCTTTCCAGTCCCGGCATGGCTCTTATCACGTAAAAAGTGCAAAGCTGAGCGACTATCACGGCAAATGCTTTCTGGGCATCGACGCCGGTTCAACCACCACCAAGATCGCCGTCGTCTCAGAGGACGGAACTCTGCTCTATTCCTTTTACAGCAGCAACAACGGCAGTCCGTTAAATACTGCGATCACAGCCATTCAGGAAATCTACCGCTTACTGCCCGATGATGCCGCCATCGTCCACTCCTGCTCCACAGGATACGGCGAGGCACTGTTCAAAGCCGCTTTTATGCTTGACGAGGGCGAGGTTGAGACCGTGGCACACTACTATGCTGCTGCGTTCTTCAATCCCAATGTAGACTGTATCATTGACATCGGCGGTCAGGATATGAAATGCATCAAAATCAAGAACCAGACGGTAGATTCTGTACAGCTCAACGAAGCGTGCTCTTCTGGCTGCGGTTCCTTTATCGAGACTTTTGCAAAATCCCTGAATTACAGTGTACAGGATTTCGCAAAGGCGGCACTGTTTGCCAAACATCCGATAGATCTTGGCACACGCTGTACTGTCTTTATGAATTCCAAAGTGAAGCAGGCCCAAAAAGAAGGAGCAGAAGTTTCTGACATTTCCGCCGGTCTTGCTTACTCTGTCATCAAAAATGCCCTGTTCAAAGTGATCAAAGTCTCTGATGCCAGCGAACTTGGCAAAAATATTGTTGTGCAGGGCGGAACGTTCTACAATGACGCCGTACTGCGCAGTTTTGAAAAAATAGCGGACTGTGAGGTTATCCGCCCGGATATCGCAGGCATTATGGGGGCGTTTGGCGCTGCACTGATCGCGAGAGAACGCTATGAATCTAGCACCGAAAAATCGACTACCATGTTAAGTATTGACCAGATTAATGAACTTGCATTCACAACCTCGCTGGTAAAATGCAAAGGGTGCACCAATTCCTGCCGCCTGACCGTCAACAAATTCTCTGACGGCAGAAGCTACATATCCGGCAACCGCTGTGAGCGCGGTCTGGGAAAAACCAAGACAGAGAACGACGTGCCAAACCTGTTTGCGTACAAGCTGGAGAGACTGTTCTCCTATGTGCCGCTCCCTGAGGTAGAGGCAGTGCGCGGACGCGTCGGCATTCCGAGAGTCCTGAACATGTATGAGAACTATCCTTTCTGGTTTACGTTCTTTACCAAGCTCAAATATCAGGTCGTGCTCTCACCGCTGTCAAACAGAAAAATTTATGAGATGGGTATCGAGTCCATCCCAAGCGAATCCGAGTGCTATCCCGCCAAGCTGGCACATGGCCATGTGGAATGGCTCATCAAACAAAATGTGGACTTTATCTTCTATCCTGCGCTGTTTTACGAGCGGAATGAATTTGACGAGGCAAACAACCACTACAACTGCCCGATTGTCACCTCGTATTCTGAGAATATCAAGAATAACGTGGAAGCCATCGGACGCGGTGAGGTTCTGTTCAAGAATCCATTTATGTCCTTTCGCGAACCAGCCCTGATTTTGCAGTCACTCGAGAAGGAATTTCCTGATATTCCAGCCGCAGAGTTAAAAGAGGCGGTCAACGCGGCATGGAAAGAGCTTGAAAACGTCCGCAAAGACATGTATCAAAAGGGCGAGGAAGTTCTCGCATACCTTGAGAAAAACCATGCGCGCGGAATTGTGCTTGCAGGCCGTCCATACCATCTGGACCCGGAAATCAACCACGGCATTCCAGAACTCATTAATTCCTATGGCATTGCCGTACTTACTGAAGATGCGGTATCGCACTTGGCAAAGCCTGAGCGCCCGCTGATCGTATCCGATCAATGGATGTATCATTCAAGACTTTATGCCGCTGCAAGCTATGTCAAAACGCGCGATGATTTGGACTTAATCCAGCTCAATTCCTTTGGCTGTGGGCTGGACGCTGTTACGACCGATCAGGTCAACGATATACTGACCGGTTCAGGCAAGATCTATACCTGCCTGAAAATAGATGAAGTCAACAACCTCGGTGCGGCGCGCATCCGCATCCGTTCGCTGCTCTCCGCTATCCGCGTGCGCGAGGAGCGCCACCAAGAGCGCACCATCCAGCCAAGCAGCATGAAAAGAGTGCTCTTCACAAAAGAAATGCGCAAAAATTACACCATACTCTGCCCGCAGATGTCCCCGATTCACTTTGACCTGCTCGAGCCGACCTTCCGCAGATGCGGCTACAATCTGGTCGTGCTGAACAACGACAACAAGGGCAGCATTGATATGGGGCTGAAGTATGTCAATAACGATGCGTGCTATCCATCACTGCTGGTTGTTGGCCAGATTATGGAAGCGGTCCTCTCCGGCAAATACGACACAGACCATCTCGCCGTCGTGATGTCACAGACCGGCGGCGGATGCCGCGCGACAAACTATATCGGATTTATCCGCCGCGCACTCGAAAAAGCAGGATATCAGCATATTCCGGTCATCTCGATCAATTTGTCTAAACTTGAGAGCAACCCCGGCTTTAAGCTGACACCAATGCTCCTGCTGCGCGCTGTATACGCCGTAAACTTCGGTGATATCTTTATGCGGTGTATCTACAGAATGCGCCCTTATGAGGCGGTTCCCGGCTCGGTGGAGGAAGTCCACCAAAAATGGATTCAAAAATGCTGTGACTTCCTTGGACGCAAATATATGTCCTACAGCACGTACAAAAAAATGTGCCGTGAGATGATCGCAGAGTTTGATGCCATCCCTGTGCTCGATCTCAAGAAACCGCGCGTCGGCATTGTCGGTGAGATTCTGGTGAAATTCTCACCTGCTGCCAACAACCGTCTTGTAGAGCTCCTCGAGCACGAGGGCGCAGAGGCTGTTGTACCTGATTTGATGGACTTTATGTTCTACTGCTTCTACAATCAGCTCTACAAGGCAGAGCACCTTGGCACCAGCAAGAAAGCCGCGAAGCTTAGCAGGCTTGGCATCAAGGCAATCCAGTCGCTCAGAAAACCGATGTGTGAGGCTTTTGCCGCAAGCAGCCACTTTATACCGCCCGCTGACATCTACGAGACGGCTAAACATGCAGAGGAGATCGTCTCACTGGGCAACCAGACCGGCGAGGGCTGGTTCCTCACAGGAGAAATGCTGGAATTGCTTCATACCGATACGCCAAATATTGTATGCACGCAGCCCTTTGGCTGTCTGCCAAACCACGTCGTCGGCAAGGGTGTGATCAAAGAACTGCGAAAGCGCCACCCAGAGGCAAATATTGTCGCCATTGACTATGATCCGGGCGCTTCGGAGGTCAACCAGTTAAACCGTATTAAGCTGATGCTCTCCACTGCCCTGAAAAATCTAAACAGCGCTGTGGAGAAACCAGATACCCAAAATACAGTACAGGACAGTACGATTCAAGGTGCTTCAGTCCGCAAACATTCGAAGAAAAAACGTTCAAAACGCAGAAATAAAGAGAATGCAAAAAATAAATCGGCATAAATTATACACAGCAATACAAAAAACGAGTAGAGAAGATTTATCTTTCTCTACTCGTTTTTTATAACTTTAAAAGATATCTCCAAAATTATATTGACCTTAACAGTGCTAACCTTTTACAGAACATCTCATAAAAATGACCTAAAATATTTTTTACATGGTCCAGTATCACTAATCCTTGCAACCCTTCTATCCATATGTATCACTTCATATATTTTTTTCTCTGCCATTTCATTTCCCCTTAAACCAGATTCTGCATCTCTCTCAATTTTTCCCTGTCGAGCCAAAACCCCCGCGGTTTGCTCCGGTCAGTTCTGCGACCTCCTCAAATTCGAGATCCGGCTGCTGCTCCATAATCCGAAACTGGCAGATTCGGTCATTTAAATGGATCGTCGTGTCCCGCAGCGCATACATCGGAACAAACCACTGGTCCTCATTGCCGCAGTAGCCGCCCTCGCCGGTCTCACGGTCTGGTCCGTCTATCACGCCTTGATGATTCACCTGTATCAGTCCAAAATTTTTGAACGTAGAGCTTCTGGGGACCACATGCGCCTCATACCCCCTTGGAAGCTCTACGGCAATTCCCAGCGGAATCAGCTTAAATTCACCCCGTTTCATCTCGACATCCTCCGACGCCCGCAGATCAATCCAGTTTCCTTTTGAAATCTTTTCCAGCTTCTGTACTTTATCGGTAAAATATTTTATCTTGATCTTCACGAATGCCTCCTTCGCATATGTTAAGCCTCACATGCATTTTTCTTGACTGCGCAGCTCCCGCTTGCGCTGAATGGTATAATGTTTGGTTCTGACATTCCTGTCGTTTCCCGCCCCATCGGAATATCATCATGGTCACCGCAGTGAAGCACGGGAACCCGCGGATCCGCCTGTGCAAGCGTCGCCTGTACATTAATCACACGCTGGTTGCTGCTCCCCTTCCACAAAAGCGTCGCATCCTTCCGCTCCTGTATAAATTCACCGTCCACAAGAACATCTATATATTTTATCAAAGAGGATTTCATGACATTTTCCCACACATCGCCTGTGTAGAGCCAAATATTTTTGTCAGGGTACTTTTCTTTGATTTCTCTTGCAAGCGCCTTCACACCGTCCCGGTTCGCACAGTGCAGCGGATCTCCACCGGAAAACGTAATGCCTTCGATATAAGGCTTGTCAAGCTGATCAAAAATCTCTGCCTTGGCAGCGTCATCAAACAACAATCCCCCATCCGGGTCCCATGTCATAGGATTCTGGCATCCCTTACAGCAATGCTCACATCCTGCCACCCACAGGACAACACGAAGCCCGTCACCATTTAACATATCATCCTTTGTGATATTATGATATCTCATCTCTATCCAATCCTCCACAGTTCAGCCTTTGGCATCCTGTTACAAGCATCAAGCCATGCAAAATCGCTTCGCGATGGCTTGATGCCTCTCAACCTCAATGCTGTTTCACGAACTTTGCAGCAAATGCAAAGTTCTGAGTCAAACTATTACAACTATACTACATACTAACGCGTTCTGCGATCTCTGCCATCTTTGCATCATTGAGCCTGGTATCGCCATGTACGCGCGAGTACGACAGATACCCATTCATGCGGTCGATCTTCGTCAGGTTCTTGCTGCCGCACTTGGGACACACATCCATCTCCAGCTCCTGATGGCCGCAGTCGTCACAGTATGCCAGAGACAGATTGACCCCTTCATAAAAGCCCATCTCCATCGCACGCCTGACAAGCGTCTTTATCGCAGATATATTATAATCAATCGGATATTTCACATACTGGATCTTGCCGCCGTTCGACAATTCCCAGAACCGGTATTCCAAATCCTGCTTCTCAATCGGTGTAATATTTTCTGTCACATGACAGTGGAAGCTGTTGCTGACATACTCCCTGTCAGAAACGCCCTCCACGATGCCATACTGCGCGCGGAACTGCTTGACCTGCAACCCGCAGAGATTCTCCGCAGGCGTGCCGTAAATGGCATACAGATTGCCGTCCTCTTCCTTAAAACGATTGACTTCTTTATTGATATACTCAAGAACTTCAACCGCAAACGCGCCATCTTCCACCAATGATTTGCCGTTATACAGCATTTGCAGTTCATTGAATGCCGTGATGCCAAAGGACGCCGTCGCATATTTTAACAGCGGCTTGATCTTGTCCGAAAGTTTGAGATGTCCGCCCAAAAATCCGCCCTCACAGTACGCTAAAGGATTGGTCGAAGCGCGCATGTTTCCTAAATACGCATACGTCCTGATATGGAGCTGCCGTATTAAATTCAAATAATAATCCAGCACCTCATAAAAGTCTCTGCTCTCCTGCCTTGCCTTCGCGAGGATCATCGGCAGATGCAGCGACACGGCGCCGACATTAAACCGTCCAACAAACACAGGCACATCCTTGTCATCTGCCGGGTGCATACCGCCCCGCTCATACCACGGTGAGAGGAACGCGCGGCACCCCATCGGCGAGATCACTTTGCCGTACTGCTTGTACATGCTGGCGATATACCCCTTTCCTGTGAGACTCAGCCAGTCAGGATACATTGTTTTCGCAGAACACTTCACCCCCGCCTCAAACACATCCTCAAGCGGTTTCCCTTCTCCATGGAGATTTTCATCATACAAAAATACAATCTTTGGAAACAGCACCGGTTTCTTGCAGTCCTTTTTCCCCTGCCCTTTCCGTCTGACATTTAACATCTGTATTGTCGCCATCTTGGCAAAACGCTCTGTCCCGATTCCGGCTGTCACAGTGATAAAGGGATAGTCCCCGCGGCTGCTCGCCACCGTATTAAACTTGTACTCCCAGCCCTGAAATCCCTGCTCAAACTCCCGCTCCACGTCAGCGATCGCCACTTCCTCTGCCTTTTTCTGGTCTATGCCAAGCCCGACATACTTCTCAACCGCCGACTGATACGTCTTTTCCGCATAGGGCGCTAAGATTTTGTCCACCTCCGGGACCGTAAAGCCGCCGTACTGCTGGCTTGCTGCACTGAGCACGATATCACCGATCACATCAAATGCTACATCCAGTGATTTAGGCTCATTATACCAGATATTTCCCATCTCAAAGCCGCCGGAAAGCACGTGTTCAACGTCAAAAAGACAGCAGTTCATTGTATCGCGGCGCGCAGACATATCATGAATGTAGATATATCCATCCCTGCACGCCTGAATCTCCTCTGTTGTGAGGAAAAATTTTTGATAGAGTTCTTTATTAAACTGGTTAAAAATAAGGCTCCGTTTCGTTGAAACAAGTGCGGAGTCCGTATTCGCATTTTCCTTATCACCGACATACATGATGGACTGACTCTTTTTGTACACATCATCCATCATGCGCACAAAATCCTGTTTGTAATTCCTGTAATCCCGATAGCTCTTTGCCACAACAGGTTTCACATCCTCCAAGGCGCTCTCCACAATATTGTGCATCACCGGAATGGGAATCCTGCTGGTATCCATCTCATCCACCTTGTCTATGACATCCTGACAGATCTGGCGCTTCTCGGCATCCGTGAACTTGGTGAGTGCACGATAGGCGGATTTCCCTACCGCAGTAATAACCTTCTGCACATTAAATGCTTCCTTGCTGCCGTCCTTTTTGACGACGTACACCGTCTTTTTCGGCTGATAAAGCACGCTGTAATCCATTTCCTCGCTCATTTCAATCCTACTCCCTTATCCATTTTTTCTTGATATATAGTATGTGTTATTTAATCACTATACTATATATAGTGTTTGAATACTAGTATAGTGCAATCATATCAGGTTGTCAATCGTTATTGCAGAGAATAAGATATTGTATATGTTCTGAGAATTATAAAATCTCACCAAATCTGCGAGATATAATCATCCACATACCCATCCACAAGCCACTTGTTGACCAAAGCCCCGCAGAAGAAAATATACATGCAGAAATAGAGCCAGATCATCACGATCACAATACTCGTCAGACTCCCATACATGGAAAAGCCGCCGAAATAGTCAATGTATACAGAGAATCCAAAAGAGTACAGCGTCCAGAATACAGAAGTCACCACCGCTCCCGGATAATGCTCCCGCCACGGCATATGATTGTTTGGCAGCAGGCTGTACATCGTGCAAAAGACCACTGAGATCATCCCTGCCACAAACACATGCCGTATCCCGCCAAAAATGCGCCACAGCCGGGCAGCAATCCCATTGTCAGGAATCAGCCAGCCGGCAAGCGTATTGCCAAAGACCAGCACACCGGCAGAAAGCAGAATCGCAAGCAGCAGAAAAATCGTGTAAAACGAAGCTTTGAGTCTCAGCAGAAGATACCCTCTTGTCTCGCCCACCTCATAAATATGATTTAGTCCCCTGATCAGCGCCAGCACGCCCTTAGATGCGGACCACAGCACCACAAGCGCTGAAACTGACAGCAGTGTCAGATTGTTCCCGTGGTAACTGTCCACAATACTCAGCAGAAAGCTGTAGATCTTCTCCGGGACAACCGCCTGTGATATACTGACCATCTCCTGCCTGCGCATCATCTCATACGGCAGCATCCCGCTGACAATCAGCACCATCGGTATCACTGACAGGAACAAAAAGAACGCAGCGCCAGAAGCGTAGGTTCCCACCTCCGCCTCCTGAAAGGTTCTGCGTATCTGCTTTTGTAAGCCATATAATTTTGTGTAGATCGACATTGGGACAGCTCCTTCTTGCCACGTGTGCATCAATCAGCTGTTTTGAGCGCATCGACAGCCTTAATCTCTCCATTATAATAATATGCCAATATCTCTGCTGCGGTTAATCCTCTTTCTGCAAGCCCCTTTGCACCATTTTGGGACATTCCGCAGCCATGCCCATAACCAGCGCCATGTATCATAATCTGTTCTAAAGTATCCCCTTTTTCCCCATTCTTATCATAAATTTTTTCTATGTAAAAATACGCGCTTGGGAGCAGTTCGCCCATGGTGTAACTGCTGCCATCCTTTCTTGTGATGGTATCCTGCGCACAGCCAAGCGCCTGCCGGATCACATGCTGGGTCATCACACTGACTTTAAAATGCTCTGTCTCAATCATGATGCCTGCCACCATGCCGCTCTTTCTGCGGCTCAATATCCTGATGTCGCAAATCCCCTTCTCCTTTGTCAGCTGGTCAGAGGACAGATACTTCGAGCGGATCCGCACCTTCTGGGGCTGTGTTTTGGATAATGCATAGAGCTTTTGCAGCAAATTTCTGACAGCATTGTCATCGAGCGTGCGGTTATAGTTCCAGCGGTACCACGCCTCATGGTATTCGACATCCGTCTCATTTCCATTGTCAATATACTGGCGGTATGCCTGCTCACCCTCCTCACTGTTTGCTGCGTACAGCTCCTCCCCTGACTCGATCAGATATGCATCTGCTGCCGACGGCGTATCGTTCCACACCGCAGCGCCTCCATTGTATCCGCTGGAAGTGGAATAATAAAAACTCTCCACAAGCGCTCCTTCATACGTCAGTACTTGATCTCTCGTCTCATCCACAGCACGGACTGCACTTGGTGTCTCCTCGCAGTTCATATATACCTGAAAGGCTGTGCTGTCGTCCATATGCGCCTCCCACTCAGGATAAGCGTAGCGCTGCTTGTGAAAATAGGTGTACGTCCTCGCACTGACCGCCTGTGCCTTCAACGCCTCCTCAGGATAGGAGGAAGGCATCTCACTGGGCACGACACTGTAAAGATATTCTTCCACCAGAAGCTCATTGACTACGACAATTCCCTCTGCGGCAGAAAAACACTCCAGTTTTCCCCGATATTGCGCCGAACTGTTTCTTCCGATATTTTTGAGTTGCAGCCTGCCATTATTTTTTCCTGTAATGCAGATTCGTTGGTCTCCCTCCAATTGATTCTGGGTTAAGACATATTCTGAATGGGCTGGAAATATCGAAATTTTACCATCTTGGTCAATCTCCATCTCCTCGTTGCACTCAATGACAAGCTCGGTATGATAAATACTTTGATACCCCTGATTCATAATCAGAATGCGCACCTTATCATCCGGCGGCAGATCGGTGGTATCCTCCTCTTTGCTCTCAGGTTCGCTCTCTTCCACTTTATCTGCTGTATCCTCCTCGAAATCAGATATATAGGCACTGCACCGATACACACCGACTACGATGATGACCCACACAAGTACAATGAAAAGCTTCTTTGAAAACCCTTTGATATAGAGTATTTTCCATACCTCCCCCTATTAAAATGTACACCCGAATACACCACAAAAGCAGCCCGCTAAGGCTGCTTTGCTTCATTTGTGTATCCCCGAAACGCCGGCTCCTGTATTTTGACTCCTAGCCAATGCTAGGTGGG
>VSNR01000148.1 GCA_009774345.1 Lachnospiraceae bacterium
TTTATTAAGGTACGGCAGCATTTATACTTTAGGTAGGAATTGGCTGTTAACCAAACCGCACAGGTGGAAATTTTTTGCAGATCGGTCTCCTATCCCACAAAGACCTGGGAGGAGCTTGACGCCTTTCACCGGGAGTCCAAAATAGCGGCTGCCGACCATATTTTAATGAAAATCCGGGTTCTCTTAAACGATGAATCCATCACCAAACTGACCCCGGAGATCACCCAAAAGGCTTACCAAAAATACTGTGAAACCAAACAATCCAAAGAGGCGCACGATATGTACCGCAGACTCGACCACACCCGCTGGCTGCGTTTTTATACCTATTATAACTGGAGCTACGGTCCCTCGCGGAACGATATCGCCAGACAGCATCCTATGCTGTGTCCCTACGACCAACTGACGCCAGAACAAAAGCGTGAGCGCGACGCCGCCTGGGAACTATTAGGAAGTATTGCCTCCAGGCTGTGAGCAGGGCGGAATCTTTACGCCGCCCGCTCATAGATTATCCACAATGCGCCCTCCTTAAACTCAAATCCATACCGGTTCCCGTCGAGTATCTCATCTGCCCAGTATATCACATCCCACTCTGTCTCCTCGCAGGTAAAATCACTTGAAAACTGCGCACGAACCTCCTCCATGCTCATTCCCACTGTAAAACGGTTGTTGCGGCTCCCGCCCCCCTCCTGTATCATAATTCCGACAAGACAGCCTCTCTCATCAAAGGTGAGACGGTAACGGTTGTTCTCTGCCACAATGACATATTTTTCATCGAATCTTTTTGTGTGTACTCCTGTATTGCTGTATTCTTCATAAACATCAAAATACGCGACGCGGTTTCTGGTCAGATATTCCTGTACGCTCACTGCATCCATTCCCCACGAAAGCCCGGTTAAGCGCCCTCTGATCTGCGGCTCATCATACTCCTCGAGTAAGATTGGCACAAAAGTATCCGAATAACGATGCGTACTTGTCTCCAAAAGGTCCCCCGTAACGCAAAGCGTCCGCTCCTGCACTCCAAGATCTTTTCCCGCACCAACCATCGTACCATCTGCAAACTGGGCAAACACATTAAAATCATAACTGGTGTCATATCTCCCGAGTCTAGGTATTTCCTGCGCCTGGCTGTTTCCTGCGATTTCCTCTACCCACACCATGCTCACATCATCAAGTACTTTCTGCGGCGTCCGCACAAAATCATCCCCTGTGACAGGCGTTCCGCACTCTCCAAAAAGGTTCCGCCCCCATGTGTAAAGGCTCCCATCTGCGCCAATCGCAGCTCCTGTTGTGTTACCAGTCGTCACATAAATGCAGTTTTCAAGCAGTTTCCTCGGGCGGGTGTAGAGCATCTTTGCCGGGTTGTGGTCATCTTCTGTGCTTTTCTCATAATCCCTGCTGTCACATACGTTTGAGTGATATGTGCCGCAGTACTGCCCCCACCACCACACATTCTGGTCACGGTCAAGGGCGGCAATACATTCCATGCCCGCGCGGACATACGCCACATTTTCCATCAGCAGCACAGGCTCTGCGCCGTCCTGCACTTCGCCGAACAGCCCCACTCTATTCGAGCCAATACCATACAGCCTGCCATCCTCTGTGAGATAGACACAGAAATATCCGTTTACAGAACAGTCTACCGTCACCACATGCTCTGCGATTTTTACTGGTTCCTGATAAAAATCCTCTATGTTGCCTTTCCCTAATCCCAACTGTCCATATTCGTTTTTGCCATATCCCCACAAGACCTTATTTTCATCAATAAAATAACGGTTATCGACAATCACCTTATTGGTAATATAATAATCTGCCAGTTCAAACGAAGGTTTCCTGCGTATGATATCCATGTCGCTGACGCGGAATACCGGCATTGCTGCGCTCTCCTCCTGCGGTATGGTCTGTGTGTCTGCCACAGGATCTCCTATCTGCTGTTCAGACGCTGCATCTGCTTCCGGCATCTTCTTTATCTGCTGCGCGGCATTTTCATCTTTCGCAGCACGCTCCTGACCTGCGATCACCCACATGCTGCTTCCCACCAAAACAGCAGTTATCAGAATGCCCATGACAAGATACCCCCATCTGTTTTTCATGACAAACATATGCTGTATCCTGCGCTTTGCAACTCTTTTTCCCGTAAAAATCGAAGTTCCGTACACAATATCACGCACGCGGTTTTCTGCCATGTTCTGTAATACGGTCATTCCATATCGTTTCTGTTCCTCCGCAGACAGGCGGCGCATCACAAGTGTGTCACAGACGCACTCCACATCCTGATACGCCAGTTTTTCCATCAGCCGCATCACCGGATTAAACCAGTATAGGTCACACACAAACATAATCAAAAGTTTATACCACAAATCTCCGTTTCTCTTGTGCTGCATCTCATGGCAAAAGATCATGTACAGCTCTTCCTTGGTGTATGCCCTGTCTGGCATCAGCAGCATCGTGTGTCTGTAGCCCAAAAGCATTGGCGAGCTGAGCTTATCACAGATAAAAATCTGCGGTACTTTTTTCATGCAATACGCTTCGCAGACTGCTGCCAACTGTGCACAGCACTGCTCATCGTCACAGTGGCGGGAATATCGTCTTATCCATTCTCTGATATTCAGATAACCAATCACATGGTACTCTGAAAACACAGCCGCGCCCGCTATCCAGAGCGCCAAAAGCAGCCACAGTTTCTTATGATCAGGAGTCTTATATTCAGAAGTCTTTTGATCAGGAGTCTTTTGATAAAGGCTGTCCGACATGCGCAGTTGTATTTTTGCGTTCTGCTGTCGGTCTGACGGTGAAAGCTCCTCTGTATCCGCATCTGTATCTATTGTCTTTCCGTTTACATTGTTCTCGGCAGTTTCCAGCACCTTCACAGACGCTTCACTTCCGGTATTTTTAGCCAGCTCTGATATTTTAGCAGTCGCACCATCCCTGGCATTCGCTGTCACTTCCTGCGTTTTTTCAGACAGATCGCTCTGCCCTGTGCCAGCCGCCTCCTCCATTAACAGCCCGATCTGCCAAAGATACGCTGGCTTTTGTTCATAAATCCCACGCATGAGAATACGAAGCGGAATGAGCAGCCGCACCGCCAGAATGAGCCAGAGCATTTTGCGCCATCCATATCCGATTTTCACTCCAGCTATATACGGGACTGCCCACGCAGCCAGAACCACCAGATCCACCGCAAGCAATGTACCTATCAGATATATGAACTGCACTTCCATCCTGTCATCTCCCTTTCTGCTCTGCTGTCTGCTCGTCAATAAACGCCTGCAATTCCGCAATTTCCTCGCGATTCAGCCCTTTGCCGTCATACAGCGCTGTGACAAAATTTTTGAGGGAGCTGCCAAACATTTTATCCAAGACACGCTGCCCTTCCTCTTGCAGATACGCGGACTTTTCCACCAGCGCATTATAATAATTGATGTTGCCCTGCTTTTCCTTGCGCACAAATCCCCTTTTTTCCAGACGGGAAAGCAGCGACAAAAGGGTGCTTGGCACAACATCCCTGCCATTTCCCAACTTCATTTCAATCTCCATTCTGGAAACCGGCTGCTCTGAATCCCAAATCACCATCATCAGTTCCAGCTCTGCATCTGGTATTTTTTTCATGATACCCACCTCTCCTTTTTCTACAGTTCCTTATATGTATCAAGAACTCGCAGCAGTTCCAGATTCTGCCGTTCTGTTTCATTAAAAACGCCATCGTCAAACGCTGCTGCGGTACAGCGCGGCATGTACCAGACCTGCCCCATAAAATACGCATTTAAGTCGGCATTCTGGAAAATATATCCATGTCTGGCATAAATCTCATTCTTCGCAAGATGGAGAATTAACGGCGGCACGTCCTCGAATTCCGCCCTGACGTATACTTTTGTGTCTGTGTTGTACAGCGTGTCCGTAAACATCGAGATATCTCTCACCTCCCTGACATTTTCCATATAGTCTAACACCTCATTCCAATAGGAGCAGCTTTCCAGATATGGCTTCCGCTTTGCAATCTCTTCATTCAGACGTTCCTCTGACCAGTCTGTACTGTACTGGTCGAGATCTGATCTGTGCTCTGTCTCATGCTCCTGCGCTTGTCCATCCATCAATCCTTCCAGTTCTGACATCTGTGTCATTTTATTTGCCCGGACGAGCACATAGGACCCACTTATTCCAAAGCCGCTTAAATTTTCATCGTTTAATACAAAGTCCTCAACTTCAATTTTGATCTCGTCCCGCCCAAGCTGGATATGTAGTGTCCCACTGTTTCCAAAGCCATCATCCACAAACGCATAGCGGCAATGACCGTCCTCAATGCTGCATGAAATATCCCGCATTTCAGCAAAACGCTCCGTGCGCTGCTGCTGTACATACATCCATCCGCGCAGCTCATTATTATTTGTTATCTCCGCATAAAATTCCGCGCCGCCAGTTTTTAAAATTTCCTCATGGGAACTGCCACCCTCCGACCAAAGTCCGGCATAGTCTTGATAATCTGGCTGTTTTTCAGACCCCTGCTCTTCATACGTGATGCAGCTTTCTTCATCCACGTCGCCTGTCAGAGATGCCCGCTCACCGCAGCCTGCATTCAGAATCATGCAGGAACATAGAATCACTGTAAATTTGATGGGTTTAAAAAAATACTTTTTCATATCTTCCCTCTTTTATATTGACAAAATCAGTGCATATACATACACTGTATTCTTTGTTTTTAGACAAATGTCTAATTTCAGCGTGCGAGCAAGAGTTAGACATTTGTCTAACAGAAAACATAACACAATACTAACATCCTGTCAATACATTCTCATTTAAAATTTTTAATTTGACAATGACATCACTTAGTGATAAGATAACTATAAAGAAAGGTACTGTCGATAGACGGTTAGCCCATTCAAATATTTCGATTAAAAAATAACTGCTAAGTTGACCAGACAAGGGCGGTTATTTTTTTGTGTTGTTGCTTCCGATTGTATATCCAAGTCCGAAAGCTGTCAGCACCAAGCTAATTATTGCAATCAGACTTTCTATCGTTATCATTTGCATCCCCCCTCCTTTTTTCTTCGCTGTTTATACAGTTTTAAAGAAAACTTGTAATTTTAATAAAAATTTTATAATAAGATTCACGCAATTATGCTACGTTATTCTTAGGAACTGTAGAAAATAAAAGAGGTCAGAACAGATGAATAAAAAAATAAAATGTATCGGATATACCCTGTTGTCAACAGGAATCGTTGTATTTTTATATATTTTTCTGCATGAATTGGGTCATATGATCATTATGCTGTCGGCAGGAGCCACCATCACAGATTTCAGTATATTTACAGCGCATGTGAGTGCCGTTGGCGGTGCGTACACAGATTTATCACGCATGTGTATGCATGTAAATGGCAGCTTATTTCCATTCATTATTGCTTACGTATACACCTTGTTTTATCGAAAAAATAACACCAGCTCCTTCTATCGCATTTTTTCATACGTGGTGATTGTGATCTCGGCTGCTTCAATCTGTGCATGGGTTGTAAATCCGTTTGTATATCTGCTGGGAACTGCCCCAATCAACGATGACGTGACAAAATTTCTGACTGTTTTCAGCGCACATTATCACCCCTTGATTGTGAGCGCAGCAGCCGTCGTCCTGATTGGCATGGATGTTGTGCTGATGATAAAGAAGCGAATCTTGTATAATTTTATTGAAGAGATAAAGAACTGCTCTGAGTATGCCATTTAAGGATATTGACGAGCCTTCTTTGTAAATGTATAATTTAATTAAAAAACGTATCTCGAAAGGAGCGCCAGTTATGGCAATACCACAGGAAAAAACTTATACCTTGGAAGATCTCTACGCCCTGCCGGACGGCGAGCGCGCAGAACTGATTGACGGACGTCTTTATAACATGGCGCCGCCAAATCGTATGCATCAAAAAATCAGTGGGAAATTACATCAGACAATCGCGAATTACATTAGCGCTAAAAACGGCAGTTATGAAGTTTATGCCGCTCCATTTTCTGTTTTTCTAAACAAAGATGACAAGAACTATGTCGAACCGGACCTCTCTGTCATCTGCGACGACAACAAGCTCGATGACAAGGGCTGTGTCGGTGCGCCGGACTGGATCATTGAAATCACTTCCCCCTCCAACCCGGAAACCGATTATGGAATCAAACTCTATAAATACCGCACTGCCGGTGTGCGGGAATACTGGATTGTAAATCCTGTAAAACACGCTGTTATTGTTTACGATTTTGAGCATGAAAAGTGCACAAATCTCTATTCGTTTGAGGACACCATTCCGGTTTGTATTTATCCTGATCTGAGCATCTGCATTGCTGACCTTTTAAACAAATAATATATTGAACGGCTGGCACCGCATCACCGCTCCTCCCGCTGATACGCCGCCAGCCGCTCATTCATGAGCGCCGCCTGCTGCTTCCCTCTCCTCCACTCGATGACGGAGATAATCGCAAAGACAACAGCAATCGAGAGCACCATCGCCATCACCATCAGCAGGTTGTCCACATAAAACCACTCAAACCAGAAGCCACACCCCAGCACAATCCCATTCGTCATAATATAGCGCAGAATATGCAGAAGCAGCATTTTGGTGCCGCTCGCCTCCTGTTCCAGAAAGAACGCATTGGCAGCGCTGCACAGAAAGGACACGGACAAAATCTGCCACAGGATCTCCACGCCAAGCACTGCCCGCGGCCAGAAGATCGTAATATACAGTGCGGTCACAAAGAGCACACACGTCGTCACACATCCAAAGATAAAAAGCATTTCCCGCAATCTTTTCAATATAATGCACCTCCTCATAACCCTAATTTTTCCTTTAAGATCGGAACATACTGCCTTGAGATCATCACCCGCTCGCCGTTTCTCATAAGTGCCTCAAACCGCCCGTTAAAAGCGGGGCTCAGGCTCTTGACTTTGGCGAGATTGACAATGCAGGATTTGGACGCCCGAAAAAAATCCGTTCCCTGAAAAAGCCTCTCCAACTCATAGAGCTTGCGTTTCGTCTCATAGACTTCTTTTTCCAGATAGATAAAAATTTTGTTGTCCACTGCCTCAAAATAGTAAATCTCCTCTGGCACCACCTGAAAATAATTGCCGTCATGCAGCGCAGTAATCTTATCTTCCCCCGCTTTGATGGCATAGATCAGTTTCATCAGCCGCTTGTCCAGATGACGGCAGCGGATAATAATTTCATCCTCCTCTCCGTCCTCTGGTTCAATGATCGTTATTTTCATCCTCATCTCCTATCTGAAAATCCGCCCTCAAAATGCCTCAGCGGTCACGCAGCCTCCGCCGTCTGGTCACCAGCACAGACACTGCTACTGCTATTATAGCACATATCATCAGAAAAAGAATCTGCTGATACAGAAGTATTTCCGTAGAAGTTCCCTGATGCTGTATTTTCACTGTCACCCCCATCTGCTCACAAAACGACGCTCCGGCGGCAGACGGCAGCCCGTCAAATGTTTTCGCGATCGCGTCCGCAGTGCAGATCTTGCGCATCATCGCCGCCCCATGCAGCACTGGCAGGCATTTCAATACGCTGCTGACCCCGTCTGGCAGCATCGCCATCGGCAGATAAATTGCCCCGACAAATCCAACCAGCGTGCCAATGATTGTAAAGATACTGTTCCACGCACTCTCGCTGTGGATAAACAATGCCAGCAGATATGAAAGCGATGCATAGACCAGTGTGTTGAGCGCGATCATTCCAATGAGCTTCATCCACGCCGCGGCATCCAGAAGCGGATGTCCGCAGACTGCCATATAGAGCTCGCCAGCCGCCAGTGTCAGCGTGCACATCACCGTTCCAACAAACCATGAAGCTGTGATGTACCCCAGCGCAATCTGTATCTTTCTGACCGGCGTCAGATAAAAGCTCGCAAGCCTGCCCTTCGCCTCATCCTGCACCATTATTCCCATCACCGTCAGCGTGATCGTGACCGCATTCACCTCCAAAATCCCGGCTAATGTCCACATCTGTATCAAATACGCCGCATTCTTTTCATCCACAGCCGCATCGCGCACCCCGCCAAACTGTGCAAGCGCATCCACCACATTCTCACAGTTCATCTTTCCTAAAAAAATCACCATCAATGCCAGCACAATCAACATTGATAAAACAGAGAAAAATACAGACGCATAGTCCCTCAGATACATTTTAATATTCCTCTTTGATAAATTTAACATTCCACTCATACTGCTTTCCCCTCCAATGCTTTTCCTGTGACATTCAAAAATACATCATCCATAGAACCCTGTACCATCTCAAAACCGTCGATCAGTCCGCACACGTCATCCAGTATCTGCAATGCCGCCATGCTCTCCGGGACGGATACCACATACGCGTCCTGTTTCTTTTTATATGCGATTTCCTGCATTTCAAGCCTTTGTGCCAGCCGCAAGGATTTTTCCAGTGATTTGGAATACAGCCGAAGTTTGTCCTTCGCGTAGGTCTCCTTCAGTGAAAACGGGGTTCCATACTCCTTAATATGACCCGCATCCATGATGGCGATATGGGACGCCCGCGCTGCCGCAAACCCACAGATTTGAATCTCTCCTGCCGTCGGCGGATACAATGTACAGAGCATGTTGATGGTCGTGGATTTCCCCGCGCCGTTAATCCCCAGAAAGCCAAACAGCTCCCCCTGATCCACCTGAAAACTGATGTCATCCACCGCCTTCACATCTCCAAAATATTTCTTTAAACCGTTTACTTCTATTGCATTTTTCATTCTGTTCTCTCCTATCTTATGAATATAAGTCCTCTGAATATAAGTCCCGTCTCTTTAGTCCATTCTTTTTGGCGCGCGGATACCAGAAAAACAAAGACGCCTGTATTTTCCAGAGAAACCGCGGCCAGTTTGGTGAAATGAACAGGTCTTCCCCCTGACTTCGAGATAAAATATTTTGGCTCAGTTTTTGAAGTGCAGTCCCAATGTTTTTGTTTGGGCCATGGCCTAGAGGTACATCTTTAATAAATGCAAGCATTTCTCCTGCCCCAATACCAAGCGTCTGACCATAGGTTAAACCGACCGCTCTACACCAATTCCGCATTATTTCGGCAGCCACCTGATTTTGCCGCCCTTCATAAAATCCATTGTTGATAATGCAGTATACCATCAGATTCTTATTGCCAAATCCTTTATCCTGAAACGCAGCAAGAACGCGCAGCAAAGCCGAATTGATACTATCAACATACAGCGGAAATGCAAAGATCAGTACATCGCTGCTCTGTATCTGTGAGAACTGCGTTTGGGAAAAAACTATTTCACGCATATGATATGTTATGATTTCGTTTCCTTTGAGAAACGGCAATAAATACCCAATCAGCAATTCAGATGTACTTTTCCCCGCTTTGGGACTTCCGTTTATCATGCAGATTTTCATATGGCAGCCACCTTTCCGCACAATTCTTCGAATGAATCTGAAAACGTAATTTCGTAATTCTCCACATAAAAATTGATGCAGTTTGCTCTCACGAGCTTCTTGGCTGTCTCTCTTTCTTCTGCGGCAGTATCACCATAAAAATGTACTGCAATCTGCATATCGTTTTGATAGCGTCTTTTATGATGCGTTTCGTTGTTTTTGATTTTAAAAAACGGCAGCAGCCAAGAAATACTCCGGTCTAAAACGTTTTTCACAAATGGACTGTAACAGCCATAATAACATCTGCTGATAATCGTTACTTTCTCCGCCTTTGAGAGCATTTTTCCCATGTTGTCATATCCGTCTTTCAATATACATTTGCCGGGCGTTTTAATCCAGCACCCAAAACAGCCGATACAGTGCCGTATGATCCCCGTATCTGAAATAATACAGACATCCTTGTCTATTTCGGGAAATAGTGCCTGAAATGTATCATTGCTTAAATCGTGTATTAGAATCCGCATTTTGTTCCCTCCTTCTCCTGCGCATATCATACACAAAAAAAGCAGCTCCCGCAATCGGTTTGCGGCAAGCTGCCTCTTGAGGCGCGTAAGATGCGTGTCTGGGGGCGCAACATGCAGTGCTTACAGACGTTCTGAACAGCTTGACCAGAAATGCGTAATTATCTATAATATAGTATAAAAATAAGCAATGGAGATGATATCTATGGAGTTTACTTTGGAAGAACTTTATGCCAAAAAAGAAGGTCAGACCTATGACCGTAAGAGCGCAAGAAAAGACCCAAAAGGGCTGTCAAATCACATTGTCGCATTCGCCAACGCAGACGGTGGTACGCTTGTGATCGGCATTGAAGACGATTTTACAGTCACAGGCATTGACAACTATCACAACAATGTTAATGATATACTTAGAGTACCTTATGATTACTGCACTCCATCAGTGCGCGTTACTACTGAAACGATTGCGTGTACCGACAAAAACGGTAATCCCAATCATCTATTGGTTATGACCATTCCGCAAAGCCCTGAGCTACATGCCAACCAGCAGGACGAAGTATATTACCGCATGGGCGACAAATCCCAAAAACTGAATTTCGACGAGCGGCTTCAGCTTATGTATGCCAAAGGTTCCCGCTATTACGAGGACGAACCTGTTTATCGTTCCTCTATGGAAGATATTGATTTGGATTTCGTCGCTGAATACTGCAAAAAAATCGGATACCAAAAATCCGCCGAGGAATATATCCGCCAAAACAACGATTTCGTTGTCCATCATAACAGCAGGGAGGAAATGAGTGTTGCTGCCATTTTATTATTTGGTAAAAATCCGCAGCGCTTCTTCAAAAGGGCAAGGGTACGTTTTATTCGATATGATGGCATAGAAGCCAAGGTTGGAACCGA
>VSNR01000149.1 GCA_009774345.1 Lachnospiraceae bacterium
AAGTGTTGGTAACTTAAAGATACCATAAATTCATCCTGAAGGGTTATTTTTTTACAAAAAACTTTTTACTCTCAAGTACATTGAGTGAGGACTTTTTATGACCAAACGTGCCGAACAAATTTTAGAGATTGTGAATCATTCCAAAGAACATTTGTCTGCTGAGCAGATTTTTCTGCGTTTAAAGGAGACAAACAAGGGGGCTGCACTGGCTACCGTTTACAATAATTTATCCTATTTGTATCATGAAGGGCTGATCAGGAAAATTTCTGTTGAGGGGTATCCCGACCGCTATGACAATGTGAGGCGGCATGATCATCTTGTATGCAGGCGTTGTGGCAAATTGTCTGATATTGAACTGGATGATCTGACAGAGACGCTTCAAAAACAGGTTGGTGTTTCGATGCTTTCTTACGATTTAAAGATTCTCTATCTGTGTGAGGAGTGTAGCAAAATAGAAAATAAATTGATAGAAAGTGAATTTGTTGAAGGAGGACACGATGAAAACCAATAAATACGCGGGAACGCAGACAGAGAAAAATCTTGAAGCGGCATTTGCCGGCGAATCACAGGCAAGAAACAAGTATACTTATTTTGCGTCCGTTGCCAAGAAGGAGGGCATGGAGCAGATTTCGGCGCTGTTTCTCAAGACTGCCGACAATGAGAAGGAACACGCCAAAATGTGGTTCAAAGAGTTAAACGGAATCGGAAACACCGCAGAAAATCTTGGCGCAGCGGCTGAGGGCGAAAACCATGAATGGACAGACATGTATGAAGAATTTGCCAAGACTGCTGAAGCGGAAGGGTTCGCGGAGCTGGCTGCAAAATTCCGCATGGTCGGGGCAATCGAGAAGCATCACGAGGAACGTTACCGTGCGCTGTTGAAAAATATAGAGACGGCATCAGTATTTGAGAAGAGCGAGGTCAAGGTATGGGAGTGCCGCAACTGCGGGCATATTGCCGTGGGCACAAAGGCACCCGAGATCTGTCCTGTATGCAGCCACCCGCAGAGTTATTTTGAGATTCACGCGGAGAACTATTAATCGTTCCCGCAGAACCCCTTTTCCTATAACTTCATGCAAGAACGTGCTTTGGTATAGAGTTTTAATATAGTATATTTATATGGAAAGGATTGTGCACTATGAAAATCAGAAAAAAGTCTTTTGACACGGCGCTAAACGCTGTTTCCCATCTTGTGAAGATGGAGTATCTGCCACAGAATCAGGAGTTAAATGACATCCACCAGCGTTTGATGAAGGGGCGGAGTGCGTTTGAGCAGGCGGCTACAAAGACGATGGATGCCGTCATCCGCATGAGCGCCATGGACCTGACCCTCGAGACAAACGCTGCTGCGATCGAGCAGATTAATGCCTCGATGGGAACGGCAATAGACAGCATTGGCGGCTCGGCAGCTTCTACGGCAAGGATAGCGTCCGAAGTCTCGAAGGCACACGAAAATCTGACCACCACAATCATTGAAGTATCTGATGAATCCGGCAGAATCATGGAGGATATCCGCAGCTGTGAAAACGAGTTAACCTCTGTCACAGAGCTGTCTGGTGCTGCGATTGCCACGGCGCAGGAGATGAAGGCAGATATTGGTGGATTGATCGAGACGATTCGTCACATGACGGAAGTCATCGCTGCGATCAGTTCCATTTCTGCCCAGACCAATCTTCTTGCCCTGAACGCTTCTATAGAAGCTGCGCGCGCCGGGGAGGCTGGCAGGGGATTTTCGGTTGTAGCGGAAGAAATCCGCAGCCTTGCGGAGGAGACAAAGTCCCTGACAGGGCGTATGGGGACGTTTGCAGCGGCAATTCAGGAGGCTTCCAGCAAAAGCTCTGACAGTGTGGACACGACTGTCGCCGAGCTTGAACATATCAATGACAATATCCAGAACGTGTGGAAGATTACCGGGCAGAACCGCAAAGGCGTAGACCACATCGCAGATTCCGTCTCTTCTCTGGCTGCTGTCAGCGAGGAGATCAGCAGCTCCATGCATGAGCTGGACAATCAGATGCAGAATATTAACGGGAAGTGTCTGGATTTGCGGGGCAGCATGGACTTACTGGCGGTTTCGAGCAATGCGATTGCAGAGCTTGCAGCGCCCTCAAAGGTCATTGAAAAGCACTTGGAAGAATCCACACAGATGATGGGCGCCATGGTACAGGACGCATTTTACATGCTGGATAATAAAGTACTTCTAAACTGCCTGAACAGTGCAGTTGAAGCGCATCGCAACTGGCTGGGCACCCTTGCGCAAATGGCACAGACGGGAACGCTAAAGGTTTTGCAGACGGATTGTACGAAATGCGGGCTGGGGCATTTTTATTATGCGTTCAAACCAGTTCATCCGCAGCTTGTGGATATTTGGAAGGGGCTTGAGGCAAAACATAAAACGTTTCACTCGTATGGAACGGAAATGATTCGGGCTATCCAGTCTGGAAATCACGGAGAATTAGAACAAATCTATAAGAAAGCGGAGACGTGCTCGAAAGATTTGAATGCTGATTTTCAGTCAATCATTCGGATTATTGAATCGTTGTCCAAGGACGGTGTCCGCGTTTTTGAACGGGGGACCACACCACAGAACGAAAAAGTATGAAAACAATATTTGTAGTGGAGGATGACCATCTGCTGAACAAAACATTGGTCTATAATTTATCGGAAGAAGGCTATGAGGTCACTTCGGTATTCAATGCGCGGGCGGCTGCGGACATGCTGCGCCGGTCTGCATACGACTTGGTTTTGCTGGATATCAATCTGCCAGACGGTGACGGGTACGATCTGTGCAGACTGGTGAGACTGCAAAATCCTGACACGATTGTCATTTTTTTGACGGCAAACGATCAGGAGTGCGACCAGATGAAGGGGTATGACGCAGGAGCGGTTGACTATATCACAAAGCCTTTTTCCATTTATGCCCTGCAACGCAAAATCAGCGCCATGTTTGCCATGTTAGAGCATCACAAACCGCCGCGGGATCTCTATAGTGACGGACGGCTGTTTCTGGATTTCTCAGAGCAGACAGCCTCTTTGGACGGCAGACCGCTGACGCTCACCGCGATGGAGTTTCGGATGCTCAATCTCTTTTGTAAAAATGACCGCGTGGTGCTGACAAGGCAGCAGCTTCTTGAAAAACTCTGGGATGTGGACGGAAATTTTGTGGATGAACACACACTGACGACTGCGGTCAGCCGCCTGCGGGGGAAGATTGAGACAGAAGGTGCTGCGTATATCAAGACTGTTTACGGAATGGGGTATCAGTGGGTAGGCGGCGAGCGGGTGTGAATTTTTTCGTTCTTTTTTATCGTATGCGGACATTTCTGTAACATTTCAGTTTTATGATAAAAGTATCCTGAGATCAGGAACTGTCTTGAAAGGAGAATGAGAAATGAATGTATTACAGACAAGGGACTTGAAAAAATATTACGGTGCAGCGCCAAATATCACCCGCGCGCTGGATGGTGTGAGCTTTTCGGTGGCGCAGGGGGAGTTTGTCGCCGTGGTGGGGACGTCGGGCAGCGGCAAGTCCACGCTGCTCCACATGATGGGCGGTCTGGACACGCCGACATCGGGCAGCGTGTTTGTGCGCGGAGAGGAGCTTGCAAAGAAAAAGGATGAGGAGCTTACGATTTTCCGTCGCCGCAATATCGGCTTTATCTTTCAGAATTATAACCTTGTGCCGATTTTGAACGTGTATGAGAATATCGTGCTTCCGGTGGAGCTTGACGGGGGGACGGCAGACCGGAAATTTATGGATGAGATCATACATCTGCTCGCGCTGGAGGGGAAGCTTGAGCAGATGCCAAACAATCTCTCGGGCGGGCAGCAGCAGCGCGTGGCGATAGCACGTGCGCTGATGACAAAGCCTGCGATCGTGCTGGCAGACGAGCCGACTGGAAATCTGGACAGCAGGACGAGCGCCGATGTGCTGGGGCTCTTAAAACGCACAAGCTCGGAGTTTGACCAGACGATTGTGATGATTACGCACAACAATGAGATTGCGCAGCTTGCCGACCGCATTGTGCGCATTGAGGATGGCAGAATTGTGAATGCAGGAGGTGTGCAGTCATGACATGGCCTTTTGCAAATAACACAGAGAAAATAGAATGGAAGCTTGCGAAGCGCAGTCTGGCGGCTGACCGGCGGCGAAATCTGGTCGCAGTGTGCACAATCGCGCTGGCGGTCTGCCTGATGGGGCTTTGTGCATTTCTATACACCGCGCAGCAGCAGCGCGCACTTGCGCACATCCGGGGACAGTATCAGTCTGGCTGTATGGGGCTTTCCTATGAGGGGATTGAGCGGCTTGTGGCGGCAGGCAGATTTGAGCGCTGGGGATATGAGCGTTCCGCACATGACATCCGCTGGCTGGACACAAATCTGTCTGTGAAATTTTATGACGAAGGAATGCTCGGGCTGATGCAGGTGGAGCCCATCACAGGCGCATATCCTGTGCAGAAGCAGGAGATTTGTGTCGAGCGCGCCTTTTTAAAATATCTCAAAATGCCCGAGGAAACTGGACAGACGATTTGCCTGAATCTGGGAGATGGCGAACAGGAGTATCTTATTTCTGGGATTCTGGAAAAAGAAAATACGAGCCGCGTGTTTGATGTCTATATCTCGGAGGCACTCGCTGTCATACAGGGTGGAGCGACGCCGTTTGACATTCGCTTTCGGTTTGCGGGAAGCAGCACGCTTGAGCCAGAGCGGCTTCGTGTGGAAATCATGGCGTTTTATGAGGAGATGGGAATCCCGGAGCATGCGTATTTTTTCAGTTCCAACTACTTTGATATGGCAGAGCTGTATCTGGGCAGCAGCCTGCCAGTTTACGGTGTGGCGCTGCTGGTTGCGGTGGTCTGCGCGGTCGTCATCTATAATATTTTTTATATTTCGGTGATGGGGAAGCTGCGGGAGTATGGGCGGCTGAAAGTGCTTGGCACGACGCCCCGGCAGCTTCGCAGTGTGGTGCGGTGCGAGCGGCGCGTGCTGATGGGCGTGGGTATTCCAGCCGGGCTAGTGGCGGCGGCAGTGCTTTGCATACTGTTTCGTCCTGATGGCTGGAACTGGATGAAAAATTTGCAGCATGCAGCTTTTATCGTGGTGATAACGGTTCTGATGGTGGTGGCCGCTACCCGGAAGCCGATGCTGCTTGCAGGGCGTGTCTCTGCGATAGAGGCAGTGCGCGCGAATGTGTATCAGGCAGTATCAGGTGGCCCGCGTACATTGCACCGGCGTCTATCCGTGTTCCGCCTTGCCAGCCTGAACTTTGCGCGCAACCGCAGAAAGATGCTGCTGACACTGGTGTCGCTTGGAATGACAGGCATTTTGACAGCGTGTATTGCATCCTATGCAAATTCCGTGAATGCGGAGGAGATGGCACGCAATAGTTTCGGGGATGGCAGCGACTACACAGTGGAAATTTACGAACCTGAATTTCTGACACAGAAACAGCAGGAAGGGGCGCTGGGCGAAGAGATGCGCGCGCAGATTCTGGCGCTGCCAGAGATCGATAGCATTCATGTATGGTCGATGGTTTTTTGTACGGCGGCGCAGTCTCCCAACCCGGCGGACTGGTATGCGGTGGGCGGACTGACAAGGGAGCAGATGGCGCTTTATCAGGAGCGGGATTTGGTGAAGGATGGCATCGTGGACTATGATACGCTTCTTCAAAAAGATGGGATTTTGGTCACGCGCGACAGCGAGAACCTGATGAATCTGCTGCATCACATGGATTTGTCTGTGGGGGATACAATTACCCTGCAAAGCACAGAGGGCATCACCAAGGAGTATACAGTGTTGGGAATCGTGGATTTTATGAAAGACGCAGGAAGCTATAAGGAGTTTATTCTGCCGGAGGAGGCACTGCACGGATTATATCCAGATTTTGAAGATTTTACGAATTACATCTGTATTCATGCAAAACATGTCTCGGATACACAGCGGCGGGCAATCTATGCATTGCTGGATGACCCGCGCATGGAGCTTGCCACGCTCGAGGATGTCATCGCGTTCACCAAGGACCAGTTGGACAAGATGATTTGGATGATGTACGGTGTAGCTGCGTTTATGGGGCTGTTTGCACTGATTAATCTGATCAATACGCTGATGACAAATCTGCTGGCGCGGCAGCAGGAGTTTGGCATTTTGCAGTCGGTTGGCATGACAGGACGCCAGCTCTCCCGCATGATTTCTGCCGAGTGCCTCTGCTATGTGGGGGTAACAATTCTGATGACATTTACGGCCGGCGGTGTGTGCGGCTATGCGGCGGTCGGACTGTTTAACCAGTTTGGGCTGTTTGGAAAGCTGACATACCATTATCCAGCGGTGCCGCTTTTCATTTTTGCGGGCGTGCTATTGCTGGTCTATGCAGTGTTTTCATTGACGGCGGTGCGCTATATGCAGCGGCAGTCTCTGGTCGATCGGATTAAGACAGTCGAATAAGCAGGAATGACTTTGGTTTGAGAACGCTAGAGATGGAGAAAGTTATGGTGGTGGAGACGGATGAAAATAGAGGATATCATTCAAAAATATCATTTTCATGACAGCAGTGTCATAGAATTGTTTCATGATTCTAATAGAGTTCAATTAAAAATTGATTTGTGTATGTGGAAACAAAAAGGATATAAGGAGGGGGAGGATGAACTAAAGGAAGTTTTACTGGTGTTTGATTCTGTTGCAGAGTATATATGGGATTCGGATAAGGCAGAGACAGAAATTGATTATGATACAATTTTGGAACTATCATATAACGATGGAACGTTGAAAATAGTATTAGCGGATGATGGGACTTCGGTTATTACTTTTCAATGTAATACAGTAGAATTTATATTTGTGTAACTTGCAGGCTTATACAATTGCATCCTCTTTTGTATAAGCCTCAAGAAAGTTTTCTTTTACAGTTGTATTTCAAGTTTTTCTATAAATTTCTGCACAGTCTCGTTCCACTCTATCGCAAGTGATTTCTCTGCGCATTCTTTCGCCTTTGCAGGATTATTCGCTGCCATATACACCCGCGCAAGTTCAAAATAACGGTATTGGATATAATTTTCACGGCATAGCGCGGGCGTTTTGCAGTAGCCGATACAAAAAGTCAGACAGTCTATCGCATCCTGAATTAGTTCAGGCGTAGCCTGTTCCTCGTCCTCCACAATCTCCTCAAGCGAGGTGTAGTATCCCCAGTGGATTTTGTAGGAATCCGGGCAGAGTGCCAGCGCCTTCTGATAATAGCTTCGCCCCTGCCTGAGATTGTAGGTGTACACCATAAACTTGCTGCCGAGGCACGAAAGAAACGTTGCCAGTGCCATTTTTTCTGCGGCAGCCTGAACGCAGGGTTCATAGCGGTCAAGAATTTCTGCGGCGGCTGAGATATACGCCGCCTCCTTCGCTGGCGTCTCGAGATGATTTTCCCGAAAACGTTGATAAAATTGATTGATTTGCGTCTCCATCGCTGCAAATCGCTGCGCTCTTTCAAACAGCGTCTGCACATCCTCTCTGGGGTTCAGCGCCAGCGATTTTTCTGCAAAGCTTTTCGCGGATGCGAACTGCCCCTTTTTCATACAAAGCTGTGCCAACTGGGCACAAAACGATGCAAAAGCCTGCCGATCAGCATCCGTCTCGAGATTTCCATAATCGGCAAGGAGCGTGTCTGGGGCGGTGCTAAGTATCAGATCAGTCTCGTTTGTGTATCGGTCTAAGGAATAGTCGTTGTACTTTTGGCAGAGTGTGTTGATATCAGACTGCATTTTGTCGGTGTTGAGCATTGTGTTTCCTCCATTGAATTTTGTTTCATTCGGTGAGTTTCTGCCGCCATTGTTATTGTCAAGTTTTGTTCAATGGCATTTCTGATAGCGGCTGAAAAGGTATTTTGTATATTATACTTTCATACTGATTTACATGCTTTGATTCTCTGCAAGCTGTTCTACTTCGGCAACTTCAAGATCTGTATATTTTGCAATTTTTTCAATGGATAATTCTCCGTCTTGCAGCATGATCAGTGCTGTTTTCTTTTTCGTTTCATTTACGCCCTGTTTTATGCCCTGACTTATGCCCTGTTTTATGCCCTGACTTATGCCCTGTTTTATGCCCTGACTTATGCCCTGACTTATGCCCTGATTTAAAATGGTTCTTGCTTCGGTTTCAATCAATGCTCCACTCATCATATCACCTACACCTTTCTGAACATTATCATATTTCTTTGCAATCTCCCGAATTACATCACCAGAAAGTTCTATAATCGTCCGTTTATCAAATGCGCCGATGACGCTCTGCCGTTCCAATGCGTCAAGCCGTTCCAGTATTACCTGGTATTCTGCTTTCAATTCTTTCAGTTTCTGTTCATTGCTGTTATATTCTGGAAAATTACTCTCATGAGAGAAAATGTAAAACGGAATCAGCAGTAACAGACGTTTTTCAAATAGATCATCAAGTGAATATGTCTGTACTTTCATGATTGGTATATCATACTGCACCGTTCCGCCCGGTGTGACTATGATATACTTCATCTTGTCCGGTGTCTTTTTGTAAGACCGCAGATACAAAACCGCTGTGTTGGGGAATGTTACTGTCAAGGTTTCCTCCGTAACTTCACCCTCGTCAAGCGCTATCTGTGCATCGTATTCAAATAGCCGTATCATAATTTTTCCATCTGGCAGGCTGCTTTCACACTCGATATGGTATTTTTTCTGCGTCTTTCCTATAACTGTAAAATTCGTGTCTGTGATACGTTCTTTGTCCGCTTCGTCCTTCTGATCTATAAAGTGTTCATTGGGGAAAAACTGTATTTCTTCTTCCCCTGTAAAGGATTCGCCGAAAATTTCGTTTATTACAGGGATAATCAGTTTTCGACAGTCATTTAAGATTGTGCGAAATGCCCCATCATATATCGTTGCCATATGTTATTCCTTTCATGTTTATAAATTTATCATATCATTTTTTTACCGTACATTCAAGAATGCGTCGTTTTTAAATTGAAAAAATGATGATGGACGGTTGCTGGCACGTTTTCTCATGTGGCTTGAAAAGCCATAATTAGCAGTAAGTGCTAAGTCCTGTCTGAACAGTAACAGAAAAGACAGAAAAAGCGGTGCAAAATGTTGCAGAGAGAAATCTCCTTAAAAAAAATGGCACCGATGGGTGTCTGGTATCAAAAACGGTTTATAAGTTTATCCTGTCTTTTGTATCTTCAATTAGGCTTTTGGTAAATCCACCAAAAGCCTGCTATACTTTAGCTAGGATCGGATCAAGAAGTTGTCTTACTTCTAGCGTGCATTCTGCATAGAGCTGTAGAAATTCCAGGAAGGGAAATATGCCAAAATACTGTCCTGAATAGATCACCACCTATTTTGGTCTGGTTACCTTATAGTTTTTCATTACAACTGGCAGTGATTTTCCTATAAATGCTCTTCCTTCCTCCATGTTTTTGTAGAGCTGGAAATACAAATATCCTATCAGCGTCATTACAATATGATAAGTGATATAGTTATACTGGGTACTTTTAAAATCCGTTAATTTCCAGAAATCCTTCATCTGGCGGAAGTCCTCTTCGATTTCTGGGCGCAGTTCGTACGTGTTTATGATCTGGCGGGCTGTCCGCTCTGTGTCAGTTGTCATAAACACAAAATATTCTTCCGTCTTTTTATCATGGACTACACATGCATTAATAGGTACATCCTGTTCTGGGTTCTCGCTCTGCCATAAAGAACCAAGATCTTTTACCAGCTGAATTTCCTGATCTTTTCTCTTCTTATTGGGATGCTTCTGCCATTTCCCAGCTTTCTTAGCCAGATTTACAGCATCCTCATAAAGGATCATGTTTTCTTTTGCTGGGATGTAGGTGTCTACCTTACGTTCTGTTTTTAAATAATTGAGTATCTCACGTGACAGAAATCCTCTGTCATTGATTATAATGTCATATGCTTTAAGGCATAGTGTCGTTTTAAGCATTTCTCTGACAAGTTCGAGGTCATGTGTTTTTAATGTGCCAAATACGATTTCCTCTGCAATCCCAGAGTCGTCCATGACACCTCTTAGAACTCCAAGCTTATATCCACGAAAAACTTCACCTTCTATTTTTACTACAGAAGAATTTTCATAATTTTCATTATGAAGATTTACAGGAATCTTTGTACAATCCAGAATATGAATATTTGGTTTGATATCCCGTTTGGACATCAGGCAGTCATGGACATAATTGTTATAAAAGGCAACCCATTCTTCACTGGTGTATTTTGAAAGCAGCTTACGCATGACACTTTCAGAAAAAAGCCCATCATTGAGATCCCGCTCATTATCCCATACATTCCATCCAAGTTCGGCCAAAAGCTGGGCATCATTGACAGCAAAAGGAACATCCGTAAGACTGGTTTTAATTTTGAGTTTAGCAGTGACAGCCAGAGACAGCAGGATATTCAAAGGAATATGGAGGTTGTCTCTTCGTTTATCAGGAAGTACTTTAGAAAGCATGTCAATCAACCCATGTTTTTTCATAGTAAGAACGATATCATCAATCAGATTTGGAAAAGCCATGTCAGCGGCATCAATATTACCAGAGCGAATCGCCTGATATACCTTTTCTTTATCTTTGCGGCAAAGCTGAATCATAAATTAGTTCCCCTATAATGTACCCTATAAGGTGGACACGGCAAGAGGAAGGGATTGCTTGAAATGTTGATTACCGCTAGGGGAAATA
>VSNR01000015.1 GCA_009774345.1 Lachnospiraceae bacterium
ATTTTATCCTATATTTGGAAAATATGCAACACTAATACCCTAAGTAACTGTAATTTAAATCCACCTTCGTACTGATTCCGCTGATTTTTCCCTTGCTCGAGTACTGCCACATATCATATCTGCCCTTGTAAGTGGGCGCGGTGGAGTACTGTGCAAGCCAGATCTTGTAATTGCCGATCGCACCCATATTCAGTTTGTCCTCAAACCATGTTTTTGATGCATAGATTCCCGGTTTATATCCCGCACTCGCAACGGTCTGGCAGAATGCGTTGACCACTGCGGTCCGTGTCGCCTTGTCAATCTTGTCCGCCCTGCCGCCGCTGGACTCTGTGTCAATGAAGATCGGATAGGTGAGATTATAGCCTTTCACAAGGCTCACCGCAAGCGACGCCTCCTTGACTGCCTCAACCTCATTGACTGCCTGAGAGAATACGTACACGCCAACCTTTAAGCCCGCCGCTGTCGCTCCTTTTATATTCGTCCGAAACGACTGGTCTTCGATCAATACGCCGGTGAGGGAACCCCTGTAGCCGCAGCGGATAATCACATAGTCTACGCCGGATGCCTTGACTGCCTTCCAGTCAATCGTTCCATTGTGCCTCGACACGTCGATGCCAAAGGTCGAGCCATTGACGGAGGTCGCAATCGCCCCGTCCGTGCCAAAATTGTATGTAACGCCCTGTATGATCTGCGTTCCAGTCACGACATTGCCGTTTTTGTCATAGAAATACGTCTTGCCGTCAATGGTCTGCCACCCTGTGTAAATGTACTGCGGCTGTGCTGCGATATAAAACTCTGTGTTATTGTAATAGTCTGAATAAACTGCTTCTTTATAACTGCCGTCATCATTCTTGATATAGATCTGGTTTCCATTCTTGTCCTTGAGTTTGGTGGTCGTATCGGAAGATGCATTGGAATTGATCGTCACGACACAAGTCGCTTTCTTGGGCTTGTCCTGTGCGTCCTTCTCCTTGGTCACCGCTGTGATGGTGGCGCTTCCCGGCGCGACGCCTGTGACAACGCCCTTCTCATCCACGGTCGCTACCTTCTTGTCAGACGTCTCCCATGTGACACCGGCATCGGACTCGTAATTTGTCACCGTCGCCACAAGAGTTGTGGAACCACCCACAGCAAGATAGACCTCGCTGGTGCGGTCAAGTGAAACGGACAGTTCGTCCTCTGACTCTCCTTCCAAAATTTCAACTTCTACACTACTTTGGATATCCAGCTCCCTGCCGTATTCATCTTTGATACCTGCAACCTTACCTGTAATATGCACTTTTCCGGCTTTCACACCTGTCACGACACCATCTGTGCCAACTGTCGCTATTGATTTGTCCTCACTTTCCCATGTGATAGACGGGAAATTCTCCGTGATCGTCTCTGTGCTGTCATCCTGTCTCGTATATACTATTTTACTTGGTTTGACAGTCAGTGTCTCGCCGACTGTACATGTGTCTGCACTCTTTTTCAGCTCAAGGGTACCTGCAATGATTTCTGCACTTGCAGCCTCAACTATAATCGTACACTCCGCGCTTGCACTCTCCGTCGTCTCGTTTTTCTTTTCCTCAGATTCTGCCTTGGTCACTTTCTTGTACGTATAGCCTACAATCTGGTCCGCATCATCCTTGATCGGCGTGCATTTTCCTTTTTCCTCCTCCGATAACTGCTCATAATCTTCCACAGAAATATCGAGTATCTCCTCGATCGGATCCTTAGACTCTGTTGTGGTTGTGATGGTCTTTTTGGTGACAGTATAGGTAATCACCGCCGTTCCTGCGGCATTGGCAGTCACTTTTCCACCTTTTACAGTCGCAACTGTCTCGTCAGAGCTCTTCCACTCTGTCGTATACTGATACTCGACATCCCCTTCTTTGGTATCCGAAAATTCTGTGCCTTTGAGCTCTGTGCCCGCACCGACCTTGAGTGTGATCTCTGACTGATCGAGCGTCACATTCAACGTGTCAAACAGCATCCTCGCCGCCGCCTTTGATGTCTGAGAGGGATCTGCGATCGTATTCTGGTCCACCAGCAGATAACTCTCTGTACCGCTCACCGGTGTTTTCGTGGATTCTACCCACTCCACGGTATCCTTGAGCACTTCTGCTTCCACAGCAGCATCATTTTTCTCTGTATCCTCCGCAGTTACATTAATCTGTTTTTCTGTCTTGACCTCATCTTGTATATTGACCACCACATACTCAACCTTATCCTTTACCGTAACCTGCTGCGCAATTGTGGGAAACGTATATTTCTCTGTGGATGTTATGACAGCCTCAAACACTCCCGCATTCACATTCTGCGCATAGATGATACCATCCATGTCATCGTCTGTGAGCACAAGCTTCTTTCCTTTGGCGTTCGTCAGTGTCACTTCAAATACCGTTCCGGTGACCAACTCACCTGTAATTTCATCCGTAAAACGGATCTTTAAGTCTTTCTCCACTGACACGAAATTGACACTGACTTTCCCTGATGCCACTGGCTCAGAGGATTCCTCCTCTGTTGTCGTAGTCTCCTCCGTGCTTAGATCCTGCACAAAAGCTCCTGACAATGCCGCGTTTGACATGGCAATCAATCCATTCTCGCCCACAATGCCCATATTTTTAAGCTCACTGCCAAGTGGTGCAAGCGCTGTAATCTGCTTATTGAGTGCACTCGACTGCATAAACATGCTCAAAATCACAATCGCCGCCACCACAAGAACAACGCCCGTAGCTGCAAGGATTGCATCAAAAGCAGTCAGATGATGCAGCCTCTCCTTCAGCGCAACCATAAAACTGATTGGCTCTTTGGCCGCATTGGCGCCAAATGCTGCAAGATCATTCGCATAATCCTCCTCATATGCGCCATATCCTATATCAAAGGAATCCTCGTTATAATCCTCACTGTACTCATCATCATAATATGCGTCGGATTCATAATATTGCGTCTCATCCTCCTCATCATAGTACCCATCTTCTGACTGTTCATAATAACTTTCCGTATCCTCTGCATAGTCTTCCGGCACATAGGTGTCAATATTAATTTCTTTTGTACTGTACAGGATCTCTTCCGGTTCGTATGCTTGAGCCTCATCCTCCTCCTGGTCTTCTCCATATTCTTCATACAATTCAGGCTCTTCGTACTCTTGCTCCTCTTCATATTCTTCATACAATTCAGGCTCTTCGTATTCTTCATATAATTCAGGATCTTCGTACTCTTGTTCTTCTTCATATTCCTCATACGATTCCGTCTCTTCGTACTCCGGCTCCTCTTCGTATTCTTCATACAATTCCGTCTCTTCGTACTCCGGCTCCTCTTCGTATTCTTCATACAATTCCGTCTCTTCGTACTCCGGCTCCTCTTCGTATTCCTCATACGATTCCGTCTCTTCGTACTCCTGTTCTTCTTCGTATTCCTCATACGATGCATGTTCCTGCGCTTCCTCGTACTCCTTGGCGTATTCCTGCATTTCATCCGAGGTGTAAGCGCCAACTATGGCATTTTCACTGGAATAAGCGACAATATACTCATCCTCCTCATCAAAATCATCTTCCGCAACCGCATCTGTCTCCTGCGCCGGATTTTCTTCCTCATACAGTGATTCCTCGTACTCCTCATATAAATCTTCTATATATTCATCAGTGTATTTCCCTGTTTTTCTTCTGTTTTTATTCCTGCCATGCACCCCAAATGTCTTTTTATCTTTCATCCTGTTCTCCGCCGTCTGGCCTCCTCCTTTACCCACAATATTTCTGTTTTCTATAGCGTTCCTATTTACGTAACAATTATAGCAAAGCACTTCTGATCGCTCAACTTATTTTTATTTGAAATTCCATACAATTTTTGGCATCGTTGCTATTTAGGCATAGCAGCACATCAAACACCCTTTTATAAATGAAATATAAAAATTCCCAAAATAATACATCCAATTCCAGCCAGTTTGCGTATGCTGATCCTCTCACCAAAGACAATGTATCCAAACACCAGCACCAGCACATTTCCAAGCGATTCTATGACAGGTCCGTTTTTATACGGCATCCCGCTGTAGGCATAGATTGTCAGAAGCATAGACAGGACAAGTAGTCCATACCCGCAAAGTACATATTTGTTCAGGTATTCCCCCAGCACAGAACGATGTGTCTTCGTCGTGCTCATTTTAAGCAGTACCTGTGATATAGAGGCAATCAGCACAGAACAAAACATCGCTGCCGCAAATCTGTCAATCATTCCTGTCCCCCTCCGTTCCCGTATTGATAATCCATGTCCCTGCCGCCACGAGCACGACCCCCAAAACATTCTGTACCGTGATCGTGTCATGAAAAAAGACGACCGCCCACACCATCGACCACACGACCGCCATAGAACGGTTTGCGTATGCCACAGAAAGCTCAAACCGCTTGATCATCTGCTGCCACAGGATTGCATACACGCCCAGAATCACAAATTCCATCCCGAAAAAAAACAGAAACCGCAGCACATCACCGCCGCTTGCTGACGCCTCCTTTGACATGACGCTCGAAACCGTGTAGAGGAGAATCACCCCCTGTAACAACAGTACATTCTTGAATTTCATCCTGATCCTCCTCAGCCTCCTGCCTCAATCACATCCTCGTCAAGAAGCCCCTGTTCCTTATACACCCAATAGTAATTGTAATCCATATAGATAAAATATCCCTGCACAAACCGGAACAGGAAATACCCCTGCTCCTCCATACTTCCCTTCATCTGTTTGCCGCTGGACAGCACCACAAATGCACAGTGTTCATTGCGCGCGCAGCGCGCAACCTCCGGCACATCATATGCATTTTCGTCTCCCTCCATCGCGTCATACAGCGCATTCTGAAAATTCCATGCGGACTCCATCATATTCCTGCCATACGGTGTATAAATATCCGCCGTATACTGTCTCAGATACGGCAGCAGTATCGCCGGCAGTACTGCGACCGGCTTATAATTATCCAGCTTTATCGCGTCTGCCACATCAATTACCTCCTGCCAGATATGATACGCATTGGCCGCCCTGAAATGAATTGTCTTGGTATAGACCAAGTCCCCGTTTATCATAAAGATCAAAACTGCCATCACAAAAATGAGCGCCTTCGAGACAAACAGCCTAAACCGTGTCATGAGCCTCACCACGCTGTAACACACCAGCACGCCGATTGGCATTGTCCACAGGACACGGTAATAGATCTCCTTGTCGATCTTCATCCCAATCCATGCATAGACCGGGCATAAGAAGACTACCCCCAGCGCCGCTACCAGATACAGCAGCACGACGCGCACCTTCCTGTCCTTTTCTGTCACCCACAAAAACAGCAGTGCAATCAAAAACAGCGGTATCAAAAAACTGTCTCCATTATATAAAAGCACATCCTCCGCGACCGCCTTTGTGACCGCTACCAATTCGTCCAACATTGTGATTCTCCTACTTCATGATAAAATAGCACAGTGCAAGCAGCAGGCAGGGCAAGCAGCACAGAAACAAATCCACACCGTACTTGACACTTTTTTTCTTGATCCCTATCATCACGGCTGCAATGCCCGTCATCGTAGGAATCACCATAAAAGCTACGCTCGTCGCAAACACCGCCGACATGCACACACAGATAAACAGCAGCCACATTCCCTGACTGACACTCTCCTGCGCCAGATATAACAGGCACAGAAACATCGCCGGCAGAACCATGCCTGCCATCAGTCCTTTTCCCTGCCAGATTCTTGTCATGGCAAACGTCTCTGTCGTGTACAGCGAGACATTGCCGTACATAAACCAGACTGCAATCAAGATCATAAAGACCGGCTTGTAATTCTTCCGGTTCCACAAAATTCTGCTGGCAATCTGTCCATAGACACAGTACAGAAACCCCAGCCATACCACTCCGAGTACCGTGTGCGCCACAACAGCCGGCGCAATTCCGCTCAGCCTTGACAGCCATGCCTGATAGATCGGCGTTGGTGAGAAAGCGTGTCTGACATCGAGCGGATAGATATATCCGGTGTAGGCGTCTCTTAAATACATCGTGTCAAAAGTATCTGTCAGCACTGCCGTCGCTATATAATACGCATCATCTCCGTCATAATGCCCGTAAAGAACTGCATACGCCATCTGGAAAAAAACCAGAACATAAAAGACACTCCACCCCAGCTTGACATGCAGCGGCATTTCCCTGATCTGCTGTATCTCCTCGAGATAACAGCGCCAGAGCGACCGCCCCTGCCAGAGTGAAATCCCTAAGACAAGGAGGACAATACAGGTATAGACCATCACGAGCATCGTAAAACTCTGCTCTAACAAGATAAAAGGAACCGCCGTCAGCTCAAATAGAAAAAAGCTCACAAACCACCCGCAGACATATGTCATTGCGGGTGTCTTTTGTAAGCGGTTCATATGTTTTACAGGTATAAAACCAAGAAAAAACGGCACTGGCAGCACCAAAGCCAGCAGTATCCCCCACCTTATTATCTCCACGTGACCTGCTCTCCTACCTTTCGTTTTTCAATTGTATCGTTCCCCGTATCGGCAGTTTATATTCTGTCCTGCACGGTTAATCCACTTCCTTCTTGCCAAAATAGAGCGACAATTCTGCCGCGATATGTTCGCCCAGCACGATATTTCCGTTATCCTTTGGATGCAGCCCGTCCCTCAGATAAAAGTCTGATGACTCCTTGTCCGAACAGTCCATCAGTCCGGTGTTATATAAGTCAATGACATGAAAGCCAAACTCCTTCGCAAGCTTGCGCTGTACCTCCATATAGTCATTCAGCGTCGGCTGTCCATTGATATCGGTGTAGTTGCACGTTACCTTCTTTGTGTTGTTGTAGGTTGTCACAAAGAAAATCTCCCTGTCGCCATAGTATTCCTGAAGCTGCTTCATAAAATACCGCACCGACCCGCAGTATCCCGCTGTGCTCAGCTTGTCATTCACATCCCCAAAGCGCTTGTTTGCCGGGGTGCTGAGATAGTCATTCACCCCTGCAAAGACGACGATAATATCAGAATCTACGTTCGTGACATTGCCAAAATTCAGCGCAAGGGAAAGCTCCTCATCCCCATAGACAGAGAACATCCGGCCGCCCATACCATGATTGAGCGCCTTCTTGAAATGAAGATACGAGTCCGCATATGTAACATAACTGATGCGGTTTCCATTGCCGTCCACGGCACTCGTGATCCCCTCTGTGATGCTGTCCCCGATAAACACAATGTTCTTATCGCTGAAATCATAGGCATTGTTCGCAAGAATCTGCCGGTCCATCTGATTGATCTTCGATGTCTTGTCCTTTGAATTTTTCAGCGTATACAACAGTGCTCTCGCCTCCTCAAAATTTTCCTGCTGCTCTCTGCGCGCCTTGAGCTCTCCCTCTGAAAGCTCTGAGATCTTCTCCGGTTCAGCCTCTGTGGTGCTCTCCTGTGTCTCTGGCTGCTCTGGCTCATCGCTCTGTGGCACTGTCTGTGTAGTCTCCTCTACCGCAGCAGACGCTGTCTGTGTCATTGTCTCCTGCTCTGGTACCGGGCTTGTCTCCTCACCAGAACGGTCACTGTCTGTCCGCACTGTACCGCAGCAGATACATCCTGTACAAGTACATCCCTCGACACACCCGGTCCGGTTTTCATTGTCCCGCACAATGACTGCCTCACCCGCTATATCCGTCCGCTCTCCGCATGCGGAAAGCATGACGGCCGTCATTGCCATTAACATTGCTGCCACTAATTTTTTTTTCATTCTTTTTCTCCTCTTATACCATTCATAGATTTTAAGGCTAATCACGGTACGATACGTTTCAGACATTCGGCTTCGTCAAAACGGCTGCCGGACATGTAAAACGCAGCAAGCTCTTCACTCCTCTCATCCAAAAGCTCAGCACGGGCAGCAAGATTTCCGGGATGAAACATCAGTTCCAACGCCTGTTCCTTCCTGTCCGCATAAACTCTGTATGCCGGAAGCAGTGCCTCTACTACTTCCTTTTTCATCTCACAGGTATAGAAAATGCCAAAAAATACAGGCACCTCGATTCCCTTTTTTTGCAGAATGTTTTTATTGCGGTCTGCATATATTTTTAGGATGCACCATTTCACCCAGTTGATAAACGGCACTCCCCTGCGCATCTTTTTGTGATGCATTAGCGGAGCTGCCGGATCCACTGGCACACGGATCTGGTGAATGCCAAGTTGTTCAAATTCCTTCTCCAATAATACTTCCATCAGACTGTCAAACACAAGAGGAATCATATGGTAATGCTGATGGGAGTCGATCGCTGAGATCCTGTAATTATGCACTGCTGTCACAGCCCGAAGCTGCGCTGCAATCTCTAATTTGAGCTGTCTTGCAATCTCTTGCCGTCCAGCCCCTCTCTTCATATAATTCCATCGAAAAAACTGTATAAACGATTTATCAAAAAAGCCGGTATCATCTACCAGATCTGGCACTTTGTCCGCCCCGGCAAGCGGTCTGCCTTCCACAAAATTCAAATGAAGAACACGCCGTATCTGTGTTCCATCGGGATCTGCCTGATTCAGAAGCGCAAGGGATTCCCGGAGTGCAGACGAGTTTGGCAGTACGCTGACACTGTTCAACACCCCATCCCGAAAGCAGCTCAAAATCCGTTCAGACTGCGCTGCTGTCACGCCAAAGTCATCGGCGTGGAACCAAATCTTTCTATTCATAAACGCTTCCTTTGCTCTCTCATCATATATCTCAAAAATTTCATATTTGTTGTCACATACCGCTTCCACAGCCGCCTTGGGTCCTGCATCAGCCTGTAGAGCCATTCCAGACAGAGCGTCTGCATGATGCGCGGCGCCCGCTGAATCGTGCCCGCCAGATAGTCAAAGCCTGCCCCCACACCGACGGACACCGCCCCCAGCCTGCCTTGGTGGGCATACATCCACTGCTCCTGCTTTGGCGCGCCAAGCCCTACCCAGACAAAATCGGGTCTGGCATCATTGATCAGCGCTGTCACTTCCCTGTCCTCCTCCTGCGTGAGCGGCCGAAACGGCGGCGCGTACATTCCGGCGATCACCACCCCCGGATAATCCCGCCGCAGCGCGACCCGCATCGCCTCCAAAGTCTGCGGCGTAGACCCATAGAAAAAATGGCGGTATCCATTTTGCGGCGCTCTCTGAAACAATTCTGTCATCAGATCAGGACCCGTGACCCGCTGTGCTTCCTGAAAGCCTGCACGCCTGCTGTAGACAGACAGCGGCGCCCCGTCAGGCAGTGCCATCGCCGCACTGTTTTGTATCTTTCGATAAGATTTATCCTCATACGCCATCACTGTTGTATGCACATTTGCCACACAGATATAGCTCCCCCGCAGCGCATCGAGATGGCTGTCGAGATAGTCCAGCGTATCCGTCATATTCGTCACATTGATATTCGTCTTTAAAATTTCACAATACTGTAATTCTGACACATTACCTCGAACCCTTTCTACCCAGAACGGTAAAAACCGTCATAAACAAAATTTTGATATCCAGTCCCAAAGACCAGTTATCTATATACTCCAAATCCAGCTTCACAATCTCCTCAAAGTCCTGTATGTCACTCCTGCCGCTGACCTGCCACATCCCGGTAAGCCCCGGCGTGATACTCATGCGCCGCCTGTAATATCCATTGTACTGTTCAAACTCGTCCTCTGTCGGCGGGCGCGTGCCGACCAGACTCATATCACCAACCAAAATATTCAGAAACTGCGGTGTCTCGTCGATGCTCGTCTTTCTGAGGAATCTGCCGACCTTCGTGATGCGCGGATCGTCCTCCATCTTGAACATCAGCCCCCTCACTTCGTTCTGCGCTGAAAGCTCCTTCTTGCGTGCCTCCGCGTCCGTGTACATCGAGCGGAATTTCCAGATTTTGAAGCGCCGCCCATTTTTGCCGATGCGCGTCTGTGAGAAAAAGACCGGGCCCGGCGAATCCAGACGGATTGCAAGTGCCACAAAGGGCGTGATCACCGCCGTCATTGCAAGCCCGACAAGCGCCCCGATGATATCCACAAGCCGCTTGATCAGAAGCCGCCTTGAATCCATCGTCTTCAAAGCAAAGGAGATCACGCTGTATCCCGCCATCTGCTGTACATACGTATTTGGATTCGAGCGGTTAAAAAGATCTACATTATAGTGGCATGTAAGCCCCATCTCCTCAAATTTGCAAACCATATCCCGGATCTCTGTGACAGCGACACCCGGCAGACAGATAAACACCTCGTCCACCGTCATCTGAATGACCGTCTCGTAAAGATTTTCCTTCGACGCCACAATCGGCACCTTCCGAATCGTACTGCCCTCTTTGTCGGCGTCGTAGATCACTGCCGCCGTGATATCATAATACCACTCTTTGCGCTCGATGAGATTTCCCAGAAGCTCCTCCGCCATGTCATCGAGTGCGATCACCAGCATTTTCTCAGCGCTTGTACTCTTGCGGTAGTATTTCCACATCGCTTTCTTAAAAACCATGTGCAGTACATAGGCAATCCCAATATTTAACACTGCAAAAAAACCATACACAGAGCGCGAAAACGCAAAGGACTGCTGCGTGAGGTACAGCACCAGCACCAGTCCCATGACGATAATCACGGTGTATCGTACCGTATAGTAAAATTCCTGATAATATCCTCTTGTAAAAAAGTTTCTGTTGGCATCGAGAAACATATTGTATAGAAGGCACAAAACGACAATGTATGCCCCCACCATCAGGTGAAACTGCTTTGGATAATTTTCGTAATGAATGAGATTGAACCGGATAAATAATGCCAAAGCATAGGAGACGACAGCGCTCAGGATATCAATGAGCAGGATGCTGTATGTCTCGATCATTTTGTTTTTCCTTCTGACGTTCTCCATTTTACTCCCTCAAACCATCTGCCAATACGCTGCATTATATCATATTCTACATTCTTTGTCAAAAATCCGGGTTGTATGCCCCGCGGTAATTTTTGAACAAAATCCTGATAAGCTCAGTGTTTCCCTTGAGAAAGCTGATCTTGGTGGGCACTGCTCCCTTTTTGGGATACACCCGTTTCACAGGAATCTCACATGCCCTGTAGCCAAGCTGTGTCGCCCTGACAGACAAATATGCAAGCAGCTCATACGTCATAAAGACATCCCGAAGCGGTGCCACCCGCTCGTCCTTTAGATACCTTGCCGAGTACGCCCGATAAGCGTTGGTGGTGTCCGTAAACTTCTGCCCTGCGGTCACAGAGATCACCGGCGCGTGGAGCAGGCGCACCGCAAGCAGTCTGCTAAATGGGGTGTTGACTGCCCTTCCTCCCTTGATAAAGCGAGACCCCTGCACAAAATCATATCCCTCTTCTAACTTTTGTATAAAGCGCGGAACATCCTCGATACTGTCCTTGTAATTCCCATCGATCGTGATAATGCCCTTGTAGCCTCGTTTCAGCGCCCAGTAAATGCCCATGCGCAGCTGGGCGCCCTGTTTTCCCTTGTCCTTTTTGACAAGCAGCGTATTGACCCGAAGCTTTTTTAACTTGCGCGCTGCGGTGCTGCCGTCCGTCGAACCGCCGTCGCAGATCACGATATCCGCATGGTCTGCAATCTGGTGCTTATACGCGCGGTAAAGTTCTTTTAAGATGCGCTCTCCCTCGTTAATCACAGGAATTAACACCACATACTCCTTTGTCTTTGGTGCGTATTCCTCATATGCAAAAGCAGGAACACCCATTCTTCCTCCATAGATCATGCAAACATCTCCTTTCCATACGCTAAGATCTCGTCCAGCAGCGCCATTCTATCCACACCCTGCTCGGATTTCCCCATCTCCACAGACACATAGCCCTGATAGTCCTTCGCTCTCAGAAAAGCCGCCAGCTCTCCATGAAACGCTCTTCTCTCACGGTCAAGCCGAATGGGTTTTAAAAAGGGCTCGCTCAGATGTACATGGCGAATCAGTGCGGCACTGCCCTCAAGCACTTCGATGCGCTCTTTGTTTTCAAGCATTGTTCCGACATCGAGATTGAGCAAAAAGCCATCTGATGCCACTTCGCGGATAAGCTGTAGCGCTTCCTTTGTCGTATTGATATAGTTTGTCTGATAGATTGCAGGATTTGCCTCCATGCCGATCACCGTACCCCGCGATGCCGCATAGCTGCCAAGCTGCCTGAAAAAGTCCACGCCCTGCCGCCGCAACGCGCGGTCTGCCGGGTCTGGCAACGCTCTGTTTTTCGGACTGCCAAACACGAGATGGCCGCACCGGACAGCGCCCGCAAAATCAACCGCCTTTTTTGTGTACGACAATAGTGTCTGCCGCTGTGCCTCGTCCGCAAAAAGTTTCTCTGTCCTGCCAAACCAAATCGACTGCATAGACGGAATCTCAAAACCTTCCTCACGGTCAAATGCCTGCCGCCACGTGCGCGCCGCATCCAGATCTTCATAGGGCGCCGTCTCGAAAAAGCGTGTCGGTGCAATCTCGAGTCCTGTATATCCGTATTTTCGCATCATCGCATAGACCTGCGCATCCTCTGCGGCTGTCCATGCGATGTTGGATATCGAAAGCTTCATCGCTGTTCTCCCTCTTTGATCATGTGCTCCACAAACATCTTTACATCCTTTAACACGGCTTCTTTATTATAGATATAGCCGTCCTTCCCACCAAACTTCGACGCGTATGTAGTTCTGAAATCATACTTTGCCGGAACCCCTTTCAACTCATTCTTAAAGACCTCTCCCGTCAGTGCCTTGTACAGCTCTGCGGCGGAAACTGGCTCTGTTGCGATATTTAAGAGTGTGATATTCTCATTGAGCGCTGTCTGGATATCCTCCCAGAGCCGTCCTAACGAATAGAACTGGAATGTGCTGCGGCTGTCTGTAAAATTGAGCGCCGTGAAGCCAAGCTTCTTAAACTTTTTCTTTAATAGCTCCCTCTTTTCCTTATCCAGCTTCCTGCACTTGTAGAAACCATGATCCGCCGCCTCATAGCAGTCGTCAAGCAGGATGCCGTCCTGTGCCTTCTCAAGCACCTTGAGCTCCTGATATTTCTCCTTTTTCAACATTGACGGGATCACATTCATATAGTCATAGATAAAATTTTTCTTGATATTATATCCATAAAGCGCCGGAAGCCTGACGATCAGCGCATTGGGATAATGTTTTCTCGCCCACGCCTCAAGATAATACCGGTTTAATCCATAGGGATGAATCCCGTTGCCTGCCCCGCCCTTTCCGTCGGAAAACACAGAGTCCGTCTCATCCACCCCCACAGGATTTTTATAGACATCAATCGTGGAGATCAGCACAAGCCGCTGCGGATTGATCGCCTTGATATTTGCCTCCGCCTCCAGAATCTGCTCCAAATCCTGCTCCGGCGCACTGTTTGCAAGATACTTCTCCGCACGCACGCCCGCGTAGATGAGCACCTCCGGCTCAAGTCCGTATGCCCGCTCTATATTTTGTGAGTTAAACACGCCCTTGATGCGGTTTCTCGCCCTCGAATAAAGATTGCTTCCGACAAATCCTGAATAACCAACCAATGCTACCATAGTACCCCTCCATCTTTCTTTGAATTTTTTACATTTTTTCTATACTCTCAAAACTGTACTTCTTGCGCCGGAATACCAGATCGACCAAAATCTGCAAATATTTGATGATAATGGTCAGAATGCCAAACAGCCCAAAAAAGGCAAACGACATAAAAAATATCGTCGTCGTCCACCCCGCTACCGGTGTGCTGAACAAATACACCACTGCGGAATACAAAGCAACCAGCACGGCGACCGCCATCATGAGGACTGTCATCGTCACCGCAAACCGATAGCCGAGCTCAGTGAACAGAATGATACTGTTGACCGCAAGGTCTGTCCGGTACTTGCGCTCTGCCCGGTCCTCTTTTGTGTTTTGGGTGTCTGCTGCCTCGTAGCGGATGTTCGCCGTTTTCAGCCCGCAGTTTGCATACACTGCCTTGCGGTATGGGACGGATTTATTCATGCTGCTGATCCGGTTGATCACCCTGCGGCTTAACACCCTGAAGCGCTCTGTTCCAAGCTGGTACGAAAAGTCTGTAAACCGGTTAAACACACGATAAAATATGCTCGATGTCAGACGCTGTCTCCTGTCCGGGGAAGCGCTCACAATATCATATCCCTCAAGAGATTTCTGATAGACGCCAAGGATCACCGACGCCGCAAAATCCGGGATACAGGCATCAAACTCCAGCACAAAATCGCCGATTGCCAAATCTATGCCCGCGTTCATCGCCGTCTCCACTCCGTGAAAATAACTCATGTTCAGCAGCGTGACCGTCGTACTGTCCGCCTGTCTGCTGATCCTGCGTATGATCTCGACGCTGCTGTCCTGCGAGTGGTCATTCACACAGATAATCTCCGAGTGCTCAAAATGTTCCTGTAGCACTGCCATCACTGTGCGCAGAAACGCGCCGACCGACGCCTCATCGTTGTGCACATAGACCACCGCAGACATAAAATTCTTTTCCTTGTTTGTCATGTGCTATGCCCCTTCCAATATCTCATCCAAATCATATACGGTATTAATCTTTCCCGACAAAACCCCGACAAACGTAGGATTTGTCGTGTACGTCCGAACCACTGTCGGCCTTGAATCATCAATCTCTGAGCTCATCAGAATCGGTTTCATCGAGAACAGCGAATCTTTGTACGTAAATGCGTACTCCTCCCGCAGATACTTGCGCGCAAGGTTTGCCATATAAGGAAATGCCGAGCGCGGCTTTGCCTTGCACAGATTGCAGTTGCCAAGGTGCCTGACGCTGCACGTCCCACCGCTGTCCGCCTGACATGGAAACACAGGCACCTCGTCATAGCTCGTCGCGTGCGGTGTAAACGTCACCGATGTGAGGGAGTGCAGTCCTGTCTTGCCAAACGGCATAATCGAGAAAAAGGGACCATCCATCACCGTAAAGCCATACTCTTTCAAGGTCTCATTGACATCACAGAGAATAATCTCGCAGAGCTCGTATTTGATGCCAAACTTGTCATAGCCCAGCAGATCTAAAATCTGGTTTGTCGATGCGTAAGTGGCATTCAGCACAAAGTCCGAACTGTACGAAACGGATTCGCCCGCCTCTGTCACATACAGCACATACATATCCTGCAATTTCTCGATGCGGTTTAACTCCACATTGAAATGAATCGTGGCAAGCGTCCCCATCTCCTGTAGCTTCTCCATAAAATAATCTCTTAGAATAAAAGCATCATACGTGTACTCCCGCGTGAGAAACGCGCCGTCACACATCCCCTCCTTAAAGAATTTTCCCGGATGAAGCTCCTCGCATGGAATCTGAGCCGCCTCGCAGAATTTCTTGAACTGTGCCCCATCCGACCATGAGTACTCACTCGATGTCGCATACACCTTCTGAAATTCGCGGTTGACACAGAACCCATAATCTTTATTAAAGCGCGCAAAATAGCCCGCGGACTTCATTGCCGTCGAGAGCGACCTCGGATAGTGATATCCCTGATGCACCCTCGCCTGATTGATATACGTCGCCCGCTGAAACGGTGCCGCCTCGCACTCAAGCACCAGCACGCGCTGGCCCTGCTTTGCACAAAAGTGCGCGGCGTACAGCCCATACAGCCCTGCACCGATAATAATTTTGTCAAATTTATGATTGTTATTCATGACCGGTCTGCCCTCTGTTCTTTTTATATTGATTGTAAACTAATTTTTCGCTGATGCCAACACTTATTTTTAACGAAAACAAACAAAATTATAAGTATCGCAGTCAGTGTGATACCTATTCCCGCCTTTAAGCCATAGGTAAAATAACAAAACTCAATATGATGTGCGCCTTTCTTGAGCTCAATGCCCATAAACATATCGTTCATTCGATAAATTTTGACGTGTGCACCGTCCACATAAGCGCTCCATCCCCTGCTGTACGGAACTGCCACACACAGCATCTGCGGCCTGTCGGCGGACACGTCGCACATCAATTTATTGTTTCTCATCGCGATACCTGTAATCGGCGTTTGACGACGCTCCTTTACACAGTCTGCAAAATCATCAAAGTCATAGGCATATAATTTTAAATGATCCACCAAAAAACGTTCTTTCTTGTGAAAAGAAATCACAATCTCCTGCTCCTCGTCCAAAGATGCCGCTCCCATATTGACACCGGCATTTCCATTGTAGAAACTTTCAGAAATATTCACTTCCTTGAGTCTGCCTTCGCTCGGAAGTTCCACCGAAAAACTGCCCCTCAAAGGCACCTCATCAAAAGATACATAATTTTCGCCCTGCGTACCAAGCGCCGCCTTTAAAGTCAGCACCGCCCCGGGTTTCAGACGCAGCTCGCCATCCACAAGCTGCCCTTTCTCTATCTCTGCAATCTGATAATGCAGCTGCCGCAGCTCATGTAAAGGTGCATCCTCTCTTGGAAGGGAGCCATCATAGTCCTGCACTGCTGCTGTATGTAAGATGATCTGCTGTTTCTCAAACCCGTTTCTGCCATCGTATACGCCATCCGCAAGCACCGTGTCATAAGTGTAAAAAAGCGGCAGCGCATTGCGGTTCTCATACAGCGTCCACTCGCCGTCCTTGGTCTCTCTCACCCTGTGATATCCATAGGGTACGATCACCTCCGACGCCGTCCGTTTCAGCATATACTTCACGGCTGAGAGCGTCTCTAGTACGGTTCTCTGATCCAGACCTACATTCATATGGTTCATAGACGAATCCGGGTTCACATCCCACTCCAACAACGCATCTGTAAAACTGGGATTCTCTATGCTGAAATATTCTGACAGCCCATTATAATTTTGTATCAGCGCGATATTCTGACCGGTTCTGGGCTCTGTAAATGTGCGCTCATTGCTGACGCGGTAAATGCTCCTGTCCTGTATCAGCTCCGCCTGCACATCCCGCTCCTGCACATACGAGATCTCCCTGTCAATTGAATTGCACTGCCATGACATGCAGATCATCACAACCATCACCACAAAAAAACTATACTGGCACCATCTGCGTTTCACCAGCGGAAACAAAACCAGCAGAAATATCAGAATCACACCATAACACGCCATCATCATTCTGAAGGACTCTGTGTCAAACCAGTCTTTTTTCCTGCCCCACAAGCCTAAGATGCCAAAAACACCGACAAGAACCAGCTTTTGCAGGAGATTCAGCTCCTCCAAGGTATCCCAGCAGCTGACGACCAGAAAGGCGGCATAGAACACCAACAGCAGTTCCCATCTGTCATAAATCTCGCCAAAGCCGGACATGACACAGCTAACTGCCGGAATCCATGCGAGCACAAGCAGCAGGATCACATTCCTGCGCTCTGTTTGATGTCTCTTTGAGAACAGCACAAACAGCATTACAACCACACCGATGACCATAATCGAAAAGACCTGATAATTCGAGTGTGGAAAGAACATATTGACCAGAAATTTTCTGATTTTTTTCCACGAGTCAAACAGTTGAAACTGCGTCTGGACATGGGCACGGTTGCTTGTGAGAAATCCCAGCACGGCAGGCACAAAGAGAAACGCAGCCAGCGCAAGCCCTGTCAGATATTCTGCCGCCACCCGCACAACCTTCATCACATTCTCCCGCAGGCTGCCGCGAATACGGATAAGACGATATAGTACATACACCCCCAGCGCAATCGAACCAATATAGAGATAATAAAATCCAGAAAGGGCAAACAGAAACGTCCCCGCTGCAAGAATCCCCTGTCTCTTTTTTTCAGGATACGCTCACCGCCCAGCAGCAGCAGGGGCGTATACACCATCGCATGCACAAAGATGATATGAATATTTGCCTGCATCGTAAATCCGCTGAAGATATAGACAAACGTTCCTATCACATAGGCGGCTGTACTATGTGCCCGGTCATGCTCCCGCACAAACCACAAAAAGGTGATTCCGCCCAGATAGACTCTCAGATAAAACAAAAACGTATAAAAGAACGGGAGATACGCTTCCGGCACAAGTGCCGTCAGCAGATAAAACGGCTCTCCAAAACCATGCCAGTTGAGCGCAGTGATCAAATCATCTCCCATCCCAAGCTTTAGTTCAAACAGCGGAATGACCAGATGTGCAAAAAATCCCCTGACTGCCCTGCTGACATAGAGCATCACTGGATACATCTGGGTCACAGCATCCCAGCCTCCCAGCGCCACATATCCATACTTGTACATATCATAGGTCTTTGGAATAATAAATCCCCAAAAACAGACAGAATAAACCAAATACGCTTTCGTCCGCTGATTCCATACTTTTGTAAACGTCCCAAACACTCCCCTTCAACCTTCGGCCTCTTCAATCTCCTCGTCCCGCGACAGGATTTCCCAGTAATAATACCGGGGCCGGTGCTTCGTCTCCATATAATTCCTGCCCACATACTCCCCTATGATGCCAAGTGACAGCAGAATCGCCCCGCCAAGCACCCAGATTGACATCAATATGGACGACCATCCACTCACCGTATAGCCAAAATAGTGCTCATAAAAAATATGAATCACCATACCAACACCGACAAGCAGCGCCAAAATCCCCATCATAAATACCATCCGTATCGGCTTGATGCTAAAGGAGGTGATCCCATCCACCGCCAGCGTAAACATCTTCGACAGAGAGTACTTGGATTCTCCCTGCATCCGCGGAAACACGTCAAAGTGTACAACGGAGGATTTGAGTCCGATATCCGGGATAATGCCGCGCAGAAATAGATTGACCTCCCCGTATTCCGCCAGTGCCGTCAGCGCCTTCTTGCTCATAAGCCGGTAATCCGCAGAATTTTCATAGATATTGCAGTCCATCACCTTCATCGACTTGTAGAACAAGGTCGCTGAGAGTTTCTTGAACAATCCGTCTGTGTCCCTTGAGTTGCGCACGCCGTACACAATCTCGTTCCCTTCCATATAGGCGCTGATAAAGCGTTCCATCGCATTCACATCCTGCTGCAAGTCAGCGTCGATCGTGATCGTGTAATCGCAGTATTTGACCGCGTACATCATCCCGGCAAGAATGGCATTCTGATGCCCTCTGTTGTGCGCAAACCGGAGTCCCTTGATCTCCTCATGCTCCTCATACAATCCTTTGATTATGTCCCAAGTCCTGTCCTTAGAGCCGTCATCCACAAACACAATCCGGCTCTGTTCGCAGACGATTTTTGCCTCTTTTAATTCATGCAGCTTATTCAAAAGCTTTGCCGCTGAGGGCGCCAAAGCTTCCTCTTCATTAAAACAGGGAACCACAATATAGAGTATTCCTTTTTGTCTGTTGTTATCCACGTTTTGTTACATCCTTTCATAGATTCAGGGCAATGCGGTATTCATGCTCGCCGGCAGCGAGCAGCATGTTCTGGTACTGCGGGTCCGGAAGCGTGACTGTCGCCGTCGTATTCGCCGGAATCACAAAGCGAAACACCAGCTCATTGCCGTCCACATGCCATCCGCTCTCAATTGTACCATAGACGCTCTCGTAGCTTCCTGACACGTGTGTCAGTCCGCCGCCCACCTGCGGCTTGATATAGAAATGTTTATATCCGGGGTTATCCACATCTCTTTGGATGCCCAGCACATCACTGTACAGCCACTGCCCCACGGTGCCAAGCCCGAAATGATTCATCGAGCCATTCACTGCATACGTTCCATCCCCGGTGTCATAACAGGTATTCCACCCCTCTGTGATCGTGGTCTGCCCATAGGACAGCATATCATTCCACGATGGATAGGTATCCTGCTGCAAGATGCGGTATGCTGTGTCCACATATCCATATCTGCACAGCACTGGCAGCAGAAACTGTGTCGCGACATAGCCTGTATTCAGGTGATAGTCATTTGCAGCCACTGCATTGTTGAGACACGCTGCGCCCTTCTCTTCAAGCTCCTCTGGATACAGGCCATACGCCAGACCCAGCGTATAGGCAGATTGCAGCCAGCAGTCGATGGAGCCGTCCTCATTGATATAATGCGCCTGCCATGCATCCCTATATTGATTGTAAACCTTCTCATACATTAAGGCAATGTCCTTTTCCCCAATATCTGCACTCATTTTTGACAAAAGTCCCGCCACATATGCACACTGCGCCGTATTTGCGATCTCATCCTCCAGCCCTGCCACTGCGTTGTGGTCGCTGTAATTGTGCTGCCTGCGCACAAAATCCTCGCTCGTGTCCACAAGATAATCCACATATCTGCACATCGCAGCCAAGTTCTCTGCAATGAGTTCCCGGTCTCCATACTGCTGATACAGCTCCCAGATGAGGATAATGCCCGCGTCACTCCATCCGTTTGCGCCGCTGTCCATATGGATGCTGGGCGCGATCTCTGGAAATGCTCCGTTTTCACACTGGCCGCCAATCAGCATATTCACATATTTGGACAGATAATTATGCACATCTGCGTTGTATGCCGCTGTGCGGGCAAAGACCTGCGCGTCCCCCGCCCACCCAAAGCGCTCATCCCGCTGCGGGCAGTCTGTCGGCACATCCAGAAAATTGCTTAACTGTGTCCAGTAAATGCACTCATACAGCTGATTGATGCGCTCGTCAGAGCACGTAAAATACCCTGTCCTTCTGTTCTGGGTGCTAAGCACCAGCCCTGTGACATCCTCCGCCGGCAGCGCCTCATCCACCCCCGTAATCTGCACATAGCGAAAGCCGCGGCACACCAGTTTGGGCAGATAGGTCTCCCTGCCGGCACCACTCATCCTATAATAATCTGTGTTCTTCGCCGTATAGAGATTCTGCGTCCAGATCGTCCCGACCGCATCATCGCGGCAGGTCATCCTGCTGTCATTCAGCGCTTCCGCGTAACGTATCGTGACCGTCTGTCCCTGCTTTTTCTCGGTATTTCTAAGGACAATCTCACAGTTTCCATTGAAGTTCTGTCCAAAGTCATAGACATACACACCCGCAGCAGGTTCAGACACTGCAACCGGCTTGCGCGTCTCGATGCACCGGACCGCAGGCGCCTCGCTGGCTCTTTTTTCCAGCGTGTCATACTCGGAAAACACTTCCGCCTGCTGCCAGCCGTCCGCTGCAAATCCGCGCTCACACCAGCCCCTCTCCTCACGCACAGCATCGTAATATTCTCCCAGAAACATATCATCATTTCGAACAGGCCCATCCGCGCAGGCCTGCCATGCGTCGTCCGTGACAAGAATCTGTGTACTGCGGTCCTCATACTGTACTACCAGCTTTGCCTGTAAGGCAATCTGATCTCCCCAGTCCGCATTCGCCTTGTCATATCTGCCATGACCCAAAACGGCGCCAATGACATGCTGTGTCTGCTCCGCCGCCAAAAACTGCGTGACATCATAAGTCTGATAGTATGTCTCTCTGTCATAAATGGAACGCCCCGGCGCAAGATACGCCCCGCTGACATCCTCCCCGTCCAGATAGATCCGATAATCTCCCAGCGAGGTGACATAGAGCCTTGCGGCATGCACAGGACTGTCTGTTTTCTTATCAAATACACAGCGCAGCATGGGGGCTGGCTCCTCCACCCCGGGCGTCAGCAGAAATCCCGACGATGCTTCGCACCAGCCGTCTGTCACTTTGCAATAATATGGAGAAAACAGCGTATTCTCTATATTTTTATTATCAAAATCCTCCAATAAAAGCACTTCCCCAGTGCGCCCCTGTGTCACGCAGAGATTGTCGTAATACGCATAGTATGCCCCTCTGTCCGTCCAAAAACCCAGATTTCCAAGCGCCTTACGCCGTCCAAGCTCCGTGTGCAGCACAGGGCTGCCGTCAATGCTGGCTTCCACTGCCGTCTCCTTGATCTCTAGGCGGACATGATGCGTCTTTTCGCCAAAATCCCCTGAAAAACTCTCCTCCAAGACAACGCGCTCTCTCATGACCTCATCCACGTTGGAGAGCGATACAATGGAGAAGGATACCGCGTCGCCCAGCGTGTCAAACTCACACCGAAAATAGTCCCCGTACTGGTTGGTGTCCATTCCCCACACCACACCAGAACGCGTCCTGCCCAGCAGGACATCATACTCAATCGTATAGCAGGCTTCCTCCTCTGGTACATCTTTGGTATCCTGCTGCGCGCGAATCCCAATCCATGAAGCGCCGCTCCAGTCATTGTCCGTCAGCCCCATCTCAAATGCCGCGTTCTCTGTACTCTCTGCCAGCTTTCCATCCTCATCCCAGACAAATACTTTCCACACATAACCCGTTCCAGCCAAGAGTCCGCTTCCCTGATAGGGCACCGCCGCTGAGATTCCAGACGCTGTCCTGCCGCTGTCCCAGAGATACTCCCCCGCCGCCAGCTGTTCCTGAGACGCCGCCACCACGATTCTGTAAGCCGTCTGCTGGTGGCGGCCATCCTCCTGCATACGCCACCCAAAGAGCGGATTCTGTTCAATGCCGATAGGATTTTTCATATAATTCACTGTAAGATCTGTAATCTTACTAGGTTCTTCGTGCCTGCTGCACCCGCCGCCAAGCAGTGCTGCCAGTGCCGCAGCCGCCAAGATCTTCCTCATTCCTGTCCGTATCATATCTCTCCTCTTTTCTCCACTGCCAGTACGCAGGAAAGCCGGTCATGCTGCTGTCACATAACCGGCCATATCCCCCATGATCAGAAGGTCACTTCCCCATCATGGTCAATCATAGATACATACAAAATCCCCTCAAGGCTCCCGATGCTCTGCACCAGCGCGCCGCCGTCCTTCACCCGAAGCTCCATGACAATGCTGGTTCTCTCCGGGGTGATGTTTCTGGATTTTACTTTATAATACTTCGTATACTGCGATACAATGTCATGGATGTCATTCTCCATATCACAGTACATCGCCTGCACCATCAGAATCATCGGCGCCTGCATGACAGGGACTTTGTCCAGCACAAAGATCACGGCTGTCACCGCAATGGACAAGATCGCAGCAATGTCAAACAAGCCTGTACCGCAGATAATTCCGACTGCCAGGGACCAGAACATAAACACCAAATCCAGCGGGTCCTTGACTGCTGTCCTGAAACGCACGATCGAGAGCGCACCCACCATACCAAGCGAAACCACAATGCTTGACTGTATCGTGATAATCACGGCTGCTGTGATCAGCGCAGTCGCGGCAAGCGAGATATTAAAGCTCTTATTATAAAAGGTCTTGCGCGTAAAAATCCTGTAAATAAAGAAAATATACAATGACAGCAGAAGCGTCACGCCCAGAACCACCAAGATTTCTGAGACCGACAGCTCCGCCATGCTGATACTGCTGACAAATGATTTTTTAAGGACATCCTTGATACTCATACTTTATTTCCTCCCGCTAAGCTGTACTTTCTGCACAGATAGTATTTTGAATAGGTCGTCTGGCGCATCTTCTCAAGCTGTGCTGCCGCGTATAGAAAATCTGGAATCAGCGCATCAAACTTCACTTCCAGCACATGCTGGCCAAGCGGCATCACCGGTCTTGTCACAATCCCTGCATCCAGAAACTGCTCCACCATGCTGCTCGAACTGACATTCCGGTCCAGTGTCACCCGGACATTCCCATCCCTGTATATATACGGCACCCGCTCATACTCCACAATCACCTTTGGCACGAGCAGGCGGACCTGCTGCCAGAGACAAAACTTGCGGTAGACGGGCGCATCGACAGCATCCATCGCAAGCGGCTGCCCCGCCAGAATCCTTCTGCACAGCGCCTCATCAATGACGCATGCCGTCTTCTTGGTCTTTCCACGCTCTTTTCGCTTGAGCTCAAGCCGGATGTAAGACAATTTCTGATCGTAAATCCGAATCCTGAACTTTTCTCTTGGGTCGTTGCCGTTTAGATTGTCCTTCATGCAGCTGTCGCAGTAATCATCAAAATAAAGACTCCGAATCCGGTACTGGTTGTCCTCCCCAGCGTGGGCATCACACTCCATCAGCCCCTTGATATTATTCTGTATCAGGGCAAGCTGCTGCTCCGAGCAGATATATTTGTACTCATGCCTGTATTCACTCATCCCGCAGCTCCTCCCACTCCTGCGCCAGAAAGTCCAGACGCTCGTCCAGAAACGTGACCAGCTCCTCCACCTTTCCCTCATGCATTGTCCGCTTTGCCTCCAGTCCATCTGTCTGCGGAAAGGTATTCCAGCGAATCATATTGCAGTCATTCGACGCATTGATCTGCCTGCTGTATCCGTCAATCAGATGCGCCGCTTCCCTGCGCATCTGCGGTTCCAGCTCCCGGAAAAAAATGTCCGCCACAAGACGCCTGAAATCCTCCTGCTGATACAGCGCAAACCAGAGATCGGAGTCCTTCTCCTGCACCGCAGCGTACAGGCCAGCCGGGTCATGCAGGTCAATGCCGTCATTCGTGATGCCAGACGCCGCAATCGACTTGTCGTAATCCCAGCAGGGTCCCGCATAGAATTTCCTGCTCACACTGTCTGGGTATTTATAAAAAAACTGGCTCGTGTACGATGCATCCAGATTCTTGACCAGCTCCTCCACCAGATATTTGCGCGCAAAGGAATCTGTGTCAATATAGTCACTGTAGTGCGCCCCTGTATAGGGACTGTATCCATCGGGTGAAAATACCGCATCCTCAAAATCCTGATAAAGCCCCGACACATAGGCAACCTGCTCATGGGAGGCATACTTGGGACTCTCAAACACCACCGCCTGCATCCTTGAAGTCAGAAAACCGCTCGCTTCCAGTCCATAGCGGTCGCTGGTCTCGATCTCCATCAGATACCCGCCTGTGATGTCCGCCGGCTCCTCCTCAATCAAGTATCCCTTGGTGCTGAAAAGCCGCCCCATCGGCTCCATAAAAAATTCCAGCGCCTCGGGATCCAGACCGTCATTCATCGCCTCCATCTCTTTCTCAAGATCGCTGATATTGATTCGGTTCTTTCCGATTTCAATCTTTTCTGAGAGCAGATAATTGCCAAGGAATTTGCCGTTTGCATACACGTCCACAAACTGCACATCCGGCGTATAGTCCAGCCCAAGCATCTTTGCGATCGAAAACGCCACCGCATTGCGAAGCAGAGTATCGTCAAAAGCGTTTGCGGTCAAAATCCACTTCTTGGCTGTCCCCATGCCAAATAAGTCTGCTTTTTTACTCAATTTCAACAAATAGGACTTCTTGTCCGTCTCCTCAAAGGAGGAGTTACCGCGGCAGTGGATGTTCTCGATCTCCCCCTCAAAATACCGATGCCCCCTGCCGTCTAATATGGTCATTGTGCCTGACTCCGAATTTTCTTTGGCAGCGTGAAGCTGCTCTAAAGAACCCGACTGTGTTTCCAGAAAGACCGATGCAAGATCTGACGTGTACATCACCTCAAGCTGGTAGTCACCGCTGTCCTTGGCTGCTCCATCCCGCAGCGCATGGCTGCCCTCTTTTAAACGCTTTTTGCCGCCATAAGCAATTTTTTTGCCGTCCAGCAAAATCTCCTCTGCGCCTGTAAATGTCAGGTTCAGCTTTTTATTTCTGAGCGCCCCCGGCAGAAACAGGCAGTACGTGTTGTCCTGTTCATTTTTCCACCACTCGATACACAGACTGCCGCTCCACACAGAGAGCGAAAACGCTCCCTCTGTATCCGTTTCCTGCGCTTCCACAAAATATTGTTTGCCATATGGATTTCCATCATCCCACAGAACAATCCCAATAACTGCCAATGCCATGAAATACAGCGTCACCGCTCTCACGGCAAATTTTCTATCTATTATCATAATTCCCAATATTCTCCACATAAATATAGTTAATAAGTATAAAATCTTCGCTTTTTTAAGTCAATAAAGTTTATACTTTTTTAATATATTATGTGTTGAAGCTGCAGAATTTAACCAGATTTACTCACACATCTTTACCACCCATACCCCCTGAATCTTCTGCACACATCCCTCCTGCGGGTAGATTTTCATCGCCTTGTATTCCTTGGTCTCCATCAGCGCGCACTTCTCGTCCCAGTCCAGCTTTGCAAGCTCGTATCCCAGAAATGTACGGATAAAATTGTCGCGCACGCCCGACGTGATCAGCCCGTTTTCAAGTGCCACGCCGGATAAAGACCGCAGGCTGTTTGCGTCCAGCACATCCAGCTCCACACTGCTTGGATTGTCTTTGTAATAAAATTCCCCAAGAATCGTCACGTCGTCGCCGGGCAGAAATCCCTCCTGCGCCTGCGCCATCACCAGCACGCGGTTAAAATACGCCTTCACGCGCTCTGTCGCAATATCCGTCCTAAGATACGCCTTGTTCGTGAGTAGATAGTCACTGTAGCAGCTCACAGACAAGGTCACAACCACCAAAAGCGCCAGCCCGGAATGCGCATACTGCCGCCACCGCGCGCACTGCCCTGCACGCTCCCAGTCCTGCACACAGCACTCCAATAGCGCAAGCACCATGACAAAGACCAGCACATAGGCATAGAGCATGAGCATCGAGTAATCCACCTCCGGCGCCATAAAATAAATAAACGCTGCCGCAAGCGGCACAAAAAAACAGTACAGCAAAAGCAGGGCAAACGACAGCGCATCACGGTAGAGCCTGCGCTGCGCTGCCACCACAACAAACAACACCACCGCAAGCGCGCAGGTGATTTGATTGGTCACTTTGGCTGTTTTCGTCACAAAGGCAAACGGCTTCCACAGGAAATATTCAAGAAACCGCTTGTAACACCGCGCGATCAGCACCGGCATCTCTCCGACAGCGATTTTGCCCATATTTCCGACACCGCCATACGTCTCATTGTCTATATTGGGATAAATGATATGAGAAAGCCACATGTAAACCAAAACGCCCACGCCCAGCACCGCGACACAGACAATCCCCTTTTTGAGCATCTCTGGAAACTTTTTCCCATGAATCAGATCGACGATCATCCCCATCAGCATCAGGGTGATGGCAAAACTGATATAACTCTGATAAATGCCCAGCACACAGACCAGCAAGGCAGTGCCGGGCAGCCACCCAAATTTGTACCGCCTAAGCAGCCAGACCGCAAGACACACCATAAAGATGCCCATGCCCGACGTGTGCGCCATAAACATAAAAGTCATCGTGCTGGCCACCGTCGGAAAGGTCATCATCAGTGCTGGCACCAAGACCGCCCCCGTCGTACTTTTGATCTGCAAAATCTCAAGAATCAGGCATGCCGACAGCGCAAGCAGCAAAATGAGTAAAAAGCCGTGCACTGCGGGAATGCTGTAAATACTCCCCAGCTTGTGAATATATTTTAAAAACCAGCGCCCCAGATAATCCCCGCTCCCCGGGCGGTTTAGATTGTTGATATCATCCCAGTTTGTCAGCTTGTTTGCCAGCATATAAAAATGGGTGACAAGTCCTGTCACCATCCCGGATACAAAGCACTGCCTAGTATGTCTTGGAATCCGCTTGAAAAGCTGTGCCAACAGATCATATTTCATCCGCCAAATCCTCCTCTTAATCCAAAATATCCAGTCTAAATAAGCGCTCCCGGTACTTCTTACCCGTCTCGTCCCACGAAAAGCGTTTCACATTGGCACGTCCTCTCTCCTGAAGCTGTCTGCGAAGCTCCCTGTCTGTAGCCAGCTTCAAAATCGCCTGCGCCGCCTTCTCATGATCTCTGGGATTGACACAGACCGCAGCATCGCCCACCACCTCTGGCAGCGAGCTTGTATCGGAACAGAGTACCGGCGTCCCTAGCTGCATCGCCTCGATCGGCGGAAATCCAAACCCTTCTATGAGCGGCAGAAACACAAACAGCCTTGCCTCGCGAATCAGCTTATGAAACGCCTCATTGCTCTCGATATACTGAATGCAGGTGATTTGGCCAGACACCGTACAGCCGCTGGCAAACGGTTCTATCCCCCCTATGCCCACGATCGTGAGCGGCAGCGGCTGGTCTGTCATCTGGCAGTACCGCTCATAGCTTTTCACGATACCCACCGCATTCTTGTGCGGCAGCGCCGAGGTATTGGCAACGATATACCCTCCATCTGTATTCCCGCCATCCAAATCCTCAGGACAGGATACCGCAGTATGCCCATTGTAAATGACGGTAATCTTCTCTGGCGCCACCTTGGAATAACGCAGAATATCCCGCTTTGACGCCTCTGAGATCGTGATCACATCATCCGCTCCGCGCGCAGAAGCCCGAAGCCGCCACATAATATAAAAATTTTCCAGACGGTTAAAATATCCGGGAAACTGCTCATGATAATAAAACGGTATCATGTCATGAATGATCACACTCTCCTTCGTCCAGTGCAGCATTGGTGCATAGCCTCTGGGAAACAGCACTCTGTCCGCTCTCAGCTTCTTGGCATAAAAACTCACCTCAAACAGCTCCCACAAAATACAGGTGAGCTTATTGCGCGGATTTTTGTTTCTGATCTCGATAAACCGTATCCCAGACATGTCAAAATCCTTTTGATTAAATGCATTGCCAAGGACGATCAAGGTATTTTCATGATTTTTTTGTTCATATGCGGCGAGGTCGCGCACCAGATTCAGCGCCAGATTGTAGATGCCGATGCTTTTCCCAGCGCCCTTTATCAGTTTAAAACAGTCAATTACAAGTCTCATGCAAAATCTCCACCCTTTCTCTGGCATATCCTTTACTGCCAAAATCCATCAACATCAGCTCCGCACTCGTCTGATGCTCAAATGCTTCTCTGGGAATGACAAACAGCATACCACACTCAAGAAGCGCTTCATTTCCCAACTGGTCTGCAATCTCCTCCCGCTGCACGCGCTCCGCATAGTACCTATCATTCCCTACCTGCAAACACACCGTATCCCATGGTTTCCTATACTTTTTGTCATAGCTCCATCCCACCAGCACCACACTCTCCACGTCATTTACCAACTGTGTATTTTGTTCTGGTGTCAGTTGGTTCTTCTCATTGACGCCGGCATCCCACGCAAGCGCTACATCCGCCTTCCAATCTAACGCTTCAAATGCATTCAAGTCAAAAGTGTACACACTGTAATGTGTCAGGCGGTGCTCTGTAAACCCTGACTCCCGAAGCAGGCTGCTGCACACCGCATTGTTGTGATCCACAATATAATTGGCATTCCAGTCAAGCGGTTCGGGCATTCCAAAGCGGTATCTGCCATACCCTGCTGTCCACTTGGAATAAATCAACGGATCTTCCCTGTCAAAAACATTCTCCCGGTTAAAGTCAAACGGACTGACAAGCGCCGCGCCAAGATAATAAATATAGGTCTGATTGATCGCACTAATGTACGTTGTCTGTGCGCTGCACAGCGGATCCGACTCCACATAGGTGACCGCCTCCTCCAATGGATAATCAAAATACTCCATTTTCGCATAGGTATCGGTATAACTCCCGCCAAAATAATAAATGCAGAATGCACCAAAGCAGGCAAGATACACGGCAGCAGTCGCCGCCGCTGCGATACGCCTTCTCCTTGCATCCCGAAACCATGCTAATGTCTGCCAGATGCCCTCCACCAGCAGCACAGGCACCGCCGCCATCGCCGCATTCAGGCGGTTTGTATTCGCCTCCATGCAGCACCCCACTGCAATCATCACTACAAGCCAGACCAAATACAGCGCCTGATAACAAAATACCCTCTTTCGGATACTCCCGGCAAACTCCCGCACACACGCAGCAATGCCAATCCCGATCAGCGGAAGCGACACATAGTACACTGTCCCAAACGGTATCAAGGTATTATACCTAAGCCCGTCAAACAAAAAGATACTCATCACCGCATCCTTCACCGACTGCACACTCAGATAGTTCAGCCCGATCTCACCCCCTCGATACTGGAACAGGCGCGTAATCGTAAAAGGTCCCATCTGAGCCTCCGGCAAATCAAACAAATTCACCACCTGTACTGCAATCAGCGGCGCCGCGAGCACCGCAAGCGGAATCCCCAGCGCCAGCACATGACAAAAGCGCAGCTGCCGAATAGACAGCAAATATACCAGCAGCAATACGATAAACACAGGCAGAACCACATAAGAAATCACATACGTATACAGCAGCACCCCGCCCGCAATGCCTGCTGCCACATAAGCCGTCACACGCTGAACCCTGACTGCCCGCGCCATCAGATAGAGGAAGATCACCGACACTGCAAGCATCAGATTACAGTCCATGCCAATCCGAAACAACAGGATAAATGCAGGAAGCACCGTCATCAAAGCCATACCAGCCAGCGCCTTTCTGCGCGCCATCTCCCCTTCATCCAGCATAAAAATTCCAGCCCCGCAAAAAAGCGATATCATATACAGCAAAATTCCGGGAAGCCGTATTGACAGCGGCGACAACCCAAACCATTTGACAAACGGTATGCACAAATACGCATACAGCGCACTTTGGCCGCCGCCAAAATTCATAAGATACACCGGATACGCCTTCAGATACCGGTCTACGCCAAAATGCGCCAGACACCATGCGTCATAACCCATCCCCATCTCGTCTACATGGATGCCATTTGGAATCTTTGTGATCTGAAACAGATGCACAAACAGCGCAGCACAAGCCACCACCCCAAACGCCCTATACCATCTATTCATGCCTCACACCCCGCATCGGTCCAGTCACAGGCCCCCCTCGGAACCCTCTGGTTAAAAGAATCAGAATAATGATAAGGATCGTAAGAATAGAAATAAACGACGCAATCCGAAATAAAACCGGATCCCTGTACCTCACATGCAGCTCATGACGCTCACTGTTCTCCAATAAGACCCTCATATTTCCCGCATCCCCTGTCATGACCTCGTAGTCCTCTCCCTTTTCATCTGTGACCACATAGCCCATATAATGCATCAGCGGCAGCTCAACCCAGTGCCCTCCCGGCTCTGCCCTGTAAATCATATCAATCCGCAGTCCATCCTTCTCATACGAATGCACTGTCACCTGTTCATCAGACACAATATATCCGCCATAGAACGCGCCGTCTCCTCTCACCATATACTCCTGCGGGCAGTATATGATATCCGCACAAGTCCTGTCCTCGTCCGCCCCAGCACCCGTCATGCTCTGGTTCCACCGCAGGTTCCAATGAGATGCATCGAGCAAAACCATTACCACCAGCGCAGCCACAAGCACATTGCAGTACCCCTCTATGTGCTGATACTCCGTAATCCACACAGCGCCTGTTATGATGAGGATTCCGATCGCCGGCCCCTCAAAGCGCCACGGAAACTGAATCATGGAGAAAAAGTGGTCCAAAAACGCCACATTCCGAATCATTTCATACGGAAACCAGTTTGTCGTCATAAATAGCAGCAGACACGCAGCCACAAAAAGCCTGCGCAGAAAACGGTCTCTATCAGACATCTCAGCCCTGTGATGCACACAATATATCAGGCAAAACCCAAACAGGCACAGCATAGGAAGATGCAGTGCAAAATCCCGCACAAATCCCGCATCCTCGTGCGTAATCCGAAAAATCCCAAAAAGATACGCCGGATTCAGGCTTTCCACCCAATAGGCAAACGTCTCTGTCAGTGCCCCTAGATTCAGATTCCCCTTCACATAATACGTCAAAAAGGGCACCAGAAACCCCAGATTCAATAACAGTATCAGCCCCGCCGCCATTCCAAGCTCCGCCGTTCTTTTTTCCCGCACCATCTTTCCCGCACAGGCAGCAAACAACACGAGGGCAATCGCGGCATAGACCACTGTGCTGAGCACATGGCTCTGGATGACGCCCGTCGCTCCGGCCACGAGAATCCACCACTTCCTGCGGTCTCCCGCTGCAATCTGCCACACGCCTGCGATCACCAGCGGCAGGAAAATCATGGCAAGTGATTCTCCCAGCGCACCGCGCACCAGCATATTGTTGAGCCTGTAGCGCGCAAAGACATAGAGCGCCGTCCCCAACAGCGCCGCCCGCCCTGACTTTGTAAAACACTTGATGGCAGCGTACATCGCAAAAGCTGCCCCAAAGTTCATGCAAATCAAAAACAGCTTATAACTCACGACATACGATACGCCAAGCAGCCGGAAAACAGCCGGAATATACAGAAACAGACTCGGATACATGGCATTGAGATAGCCATTGCCCGCAAGCATGTCAGGATAAATCCTCACCGGAAACTGTCCATCCCTTAGCCCCTGTGCAATCCCTTCAATCCGAGTCAGATGATACGTCAGATCATCCCCATGCCCCACACTGCTTTCATTGAGCAGAAAACTTGAGGACAGTACTGCAATCCCCAAAACGACATAGATTTCAAACGACATGCGCTCTGTCACTTTACCTGTGCGCACCAAAAAATCCAGCAGCAAAATGACCAGTGCTGCCGCAAGCACCAAAAGCCCCCTGACCCATCCATCGCGATGCCATGGCTTTTCTGTTTCCAGCGCAAACGATTTCACTTCAAGATACCCATTTCCGGCATAATGAACCGACACCTCAAGATTGGGTGTCGGTTCCTCTATCCGCAGATCATAGCACAGTTCTCCTTCTCCGACCGGTATTTCTGCACTGTCGATCTGTACATCATGATTCCTGATCCGGAGTGCATTTCCCTCCTCGCTCGATGTGTACGCAAGCTGAACCTGATAGTTTCCTTTTTCCAGCACCAGCGTTTTGCTGTAAATCTCCTCCTGCACATCCCCTGTATGCTGTACCAGAAATCCGCTGTCACCGGTGAATAAAATCGGCTCAGACGAATCTGCATTAAGTGACACTAGGAACAGAAGCACCAAAATCACCAGCACCTTTTTTGTTCTTCTCAGCAAACTTATCATTGTTCCTCCTCCACCTATTTCCAGTAGCACCCCTGCTCCACGGTTCCTCCGTTTTTGGGCTTCTCGGAATCCAGCGGATACACCCATGCATCATTAAAACAGCGCGCAATCTTTGACGGATAATTCTCCTCCCAGCGCCGCCCCTTGATTCCAAACAGCAGCTGCGTCGCACCGCCCAGATGAATCGTCTGTTTTCCCGCCTGCTTCAACTTTGCCGCAAGCGGCATTCCATATGCGCCGCATCCAATAATGGCGACATCAAAATCAATTTTCAGCGCTTCTTTATACATATACTCCAATGCCTCAAACCAAGTGTCAAAGCGCTCATCCCGCTCTCCGCAAAGCGTCTGGACCGCCTTTAGGGTCTTTAACTCAAACGCAGGCAGAATCTCCGTCCCCGGAAACAAAAGTTCTCTCTTTTTGTACTGTGATTGTATCGTGTCCTCAAATGGATGGATGACCAGCACCTTTTTCCCCCGAAGCGCTGCCGACCACGGTCTGCATTCTGCCAGCCACGGCTCTAGGCGGAACAGATATGTGATATCCACCTGCGGCTTGTACTCGTCGATCACAAAATCCTCCATATTCAGATGCCACATCGCCAGCAAATCCGCCTGCTGGTATGCATCCAGTATGCACTGTGTAAACTGGTCTAAATACTTTTCCTCCACCGGAAAAAAGCCAGAATCCTTGCCCAGCCTCGTAAACCATTTATCCAGATAAGCGTCCGCCTCGGCAGAATGCCCCATGATCTTTACCCTGAGATTGCCCACCACTGTCTGTAACTCTGTATTGCCAAAGCGACACACCATAAATGGCTTGTCCTGCTGTATCAAATCATAGATATAGTCATTCGTCTGGCGCTTCGTCATGACCCACTTATGGGCATAGCGCGGCATCACAGGCTCCCGGTGAAAATATTTCAAAATACCATGCCGCCGCAGGATTTTATTAAAGTAAAAGTCACGAAACCGCCACTTCTTCTCATAATGCATCCACTTTTTCTGCAAATCACTGTTCATGTTTGACCCTCTTTTTATGATATCGTTCCACTTTGTTTTTTACTTTTGTAACCAGCCTGCCCACCCGGCTCCGACGCCACCAAAGCCCGCTCATCGACCCCACATTCATCCTGTGCGAATCAATAATCTGCGGGTACGTGCTGCGGCGCTCCACCTCCGGCTCATAGTGATTGACCAGCCCATACTGCGACGGGTCGCGAAACCGTTTGAGATCGTACTTCTTAACCATCAAAGACCAGACGGACTGGTCATGCCTGTGCGCGATAAACTCAGGATAATTGTCAAATCCTAAGGTATTGTTCTGTTCTGTGATCATTCGCGCATCCTGTGCATAGCTCAAATCCTCCGCGATGAATTTCTCCACAAAGTTCGACTTCTTCAAGATCACATAGCCGCCAATCGACTGCGGCGTGTCCGTAAACCGCGGGTTGTCGCATCCCATTAATACAAATGCATCCCGCTTCGTATACTTTCGTTCCAGCATCTCCTTTTGCAGCGAAAATACCATAAGCTCCTGCCCTTCCCGCTCCATACAGTCAATTAAATACTGAATCCTGTTCACATAGACCGAGCCTGCATCCGTATAGATCAAATAGTCTCCCGCTCCCAGCTCTCTGTATGCTTTGTTGAGAAAATAAGGCTTCCACAGATAATATCCATTTCCCTTAGGCGCAGCAAGAATCGCCTGATTCTTCCTGCGAAATGACGCATCTATATCTGCCGGAGTATAGGCAATCACCCTGTCAGCCCCCCACGCAAGTGCCGTCTTTAGATTGAGCTGTTGTGCTTTGGCAAAATTTTTGTCCGCATAATTTATCGCTATAATCATTTTCTTATCCCTCTTATAAATACAGCATTCCCAACACCATAAGACCATATACCAGACACATGATGACCAGCACCTTATCATGCACCAGCACCTCCACAGGATCGCCGTCTGACCTGCCCTCGATATCAAGGCTGTATTTCATGCAGATAACCAGCACCATCGGGACGCTCCACACCAGATATTCGCTGGTGTGCTCAATCGTCCACAAAGAGTAAAACATAATGCCCAGCGCCACACACAGATACATGTTCTTATCCAGAAAATTATGATTATAATATTGCAGTACTTTGCGCGTCTCACTGCTGCCACTGCCCGCAAGCTCATTGCGCCGCTTGCCCAGCCCAAAATAAAAGGCAAATGCAATGATCGTCAAATACAGCCAGTTCGAGATCTCAATCCCCGTCACCGCAGAACCATAAAATATGCGAAGCAAAAATCCTGTCACCAGAATGACCACATCCACGATCGGACAGTTTTTGAGCCCCATACTGTAACAGACATTGATGGCAGCATATAAGAACAACATCACGACCGCTGGCATACCCGCAATAATCCAACTGATTCCCAGCGCCAGACACATCAGTGCCACTCCAATCACCGCCGCAGTCTCCTTCTTGACTTTACCGGATGCAATCGGCCGCCTGCACTTGACAGGATGCGCACGGTCCTTCTCATAGTCCATGATATCATTTAGTATATAAATGGCAGACGCCACAAAAGAAAACGCCGCAATCCCAATCCCTGCCCTTTGCACAATCTCTGCATCAAACAGCGAACGATTGAAGATAACCGGGAAAAATACCAGTATATTTTTCATCCAGTGATGCGGTCTCAGACATTTTATGTACGCTTTCATCCCTCTCTCCCACTTATCCTATTCCCAACGCGCCAAGCACCTTCCAGCCATAGGACTCAATCATCGACACCATCGGATTGATCAGGTTCTGCGCAAACGCCCCTGTAATCCCGGCATAAAACAGCAGTACGAGATAGTAGGTCTTATTTGCGTCAATCCGCTCCATCATCTTTGATGCCGCCTTTGCCGCTGCTCTGTCTCCTGTCACATTCAACAGCCAGATACAGGCAAATTCATAGAAAAACGCCGCATACGTCCACCGCCCATAATCACAGTGCATAATATACATCGGGATGGTTGTCACAATGCCCAATGGAATCAGCGCATAGCCTGCCCCCAGCTTTCCAGCCTCCTTCGCCACCAGCTTCCAGTAACGGTACACTTCATATATAAATGGAGAGAACAGCACCAGCATGACAATCAAGAGAAGCCAGTAATCCTTGATATCAAATGCAATCCCAGAAAATCCGCCGTCTCGGAAAAGATATCCCTGTATCAGTTCCCGCTGCGTCTCAATCTCCTCAATGGGCTTATGCATAAACTCCGCCGTCCGCTCGATCACATAGTCAATTGTGATACCTTCGCGGGCAGTTGCCGCAAACATCATATAGAGAAACAGTATAGATGTCAGCACAAAGGTCACAATGCCGTAAACGATATATTTTTTTGTATCTGAATGTTTTGTATCTGAATGTCTTATATCCGCACCTTTTTCCATGAAAATTTTATAATAAAAGACCACCAGTATGAGATTAAAATATAAAAACACATACCCCGTATGAATCAGCTCGCAGACCACCGCAATCACCGGGATACACCACATGTGTTTTCCTTTGACCAAAGCGTACATGCCCAGTATCGACAGAATCGGAAGCCACAGCTCCATCAGCGCAAAGTTGCTGTAGTTCGTACTCCACCCCGGCCCCATGAAAAATACCAGCGCAAGCCCAGAGAGAAAACGCTTCACCGCCACGTCCATCTCTTCTTCTCTCAGCGCCCTGTACACAAGCCAAAGCATGAGAAGCGTAAACGTTCCCATCGTAAGAAACGCATGGATATAGCGCATATACCCCCCACGGAATATGAAAAATCCTTGATGTGAGATTCAGAAGCGTTCCCAGAAATCCCCGCTGAATGAATCCATACTCATATGAAAACGAGAGCTGTACCTGATTCCAGCCGCCAAACTTAAACGGAAAATACCGGATTGCCTGCACCAGCATGATCAGAAACAGACAGATCATATATTTTTTGATTCTAATATTCTTCTTCATATAGCAACCTACCTTATATCTCAATGATCTTCAAACAAAACGAATACTCTTATTATAATTGAAAAAGGGATAAATTACAATGAACTTATCCCTCCAAATGGCAAAAACTTGATTGTCATTTGATTCTCTAATCAATTTCCTGTTCCAATACACTAAATAATCCACTGTGGAAGAACTCCTCCAGTGAAACGTCCAACCCATCACATATAATCTTGATGGTAACAATTCCAGTATTCTTGCTGTTCCCATTCATAACATTCTTGAGCGTCGATGGCGGCATCCCTGCACAATATGCCAATTGAGATATATTCAAATTTCTCTCTTTGCAAAGACCTTTGATCCTCCTCACGACAGCTTCCTGTGTTTTCATTCGACTCCACCCCAGTATATCTCTTGTAAAATATTTGTGTTTCCACTTGTATTATTTTACAAGAAATGTATACAGGGATAAGACTTTATATGGTCTTTTAGGGAAATATATTTATTTAATCTTCCTAATAAAATATTTGAGTTGCCAAAATATAGGGATAAAACGCATTGTATCCATCACCCAACACCGAACTTTTTTTCGAAATGGTATTTTAGATATAATATTTTTATAACTACATTGTTCTCCCATTTTTATCTTTGATATTCGACTTTGATATTCTGTACCAAAATCTTTTTTCTGCTCGGCAAAGGCCTCGATTACTTTTTGTGGAATAGCTGCGTTTAATTTTTTATGCTTAATAAACGCCAAATTTTTCTCCCTCAAATGTATTTTTTGCCCTTTTACCACAGATTCTTCTGGAATTACATAGGAATGAAAACATCCCTTCATGCTGTCTATTACGCTTTCACCTTTATCACTCCTTATCATCACTGCACTTCTGCCATACTTATCGTTTTTTGATATCGCATAATCATCTCCAATCGAAAGATCTGCAAACTGGTTCAGCTTATCCAAACAATACAAGCACCTTTCCAACTGAAAATATTCTTTTACAAGCATCCTTTCACTCGCCTTTAAATCCACAACTTGTCCATTACATAAATTTAGGCGCATATTGCCAGGCCAGCCTCCCGACTCTTTGGTTCTAAATACTAGCTCACTCAATTTTCCATTACACTTAGGATGCTGATTAAAGAAATCAAATATTCCATAGTGCATTGTCCGATCACAGAACAACCCGATTATAAAATAATGATCTCTATTTAGCGAAAATTCGCGTATGACATTTAAAATGCCATGTACGGAGCAGCCTGTACCCACAAAGATAATCTTTTTTTCTCTATGTTTTAAGGCATACGCCATCGCTTCATTTTGTGCGACAGGTATATACCTGCTCTTTGTACTCTGCAAAATATCATCCGATTTCTCAAATTTTTTGGTACGAACCTGCTGTTTAAAATCATGTGTATTTACAAGAAATGCACAATCATATTCCCCGCTATCCAATAAATTTTTCACAATTTGTGTGACAACGCCCCCGCTTGTAGCACTCATTAAGATCTCGCGATTCTGTGTCTGCATACTTAAAATTTTAATATAATTGCCAACCCAAAAATTGTCGGGTTCAGACGAACACGCATACTCTCTATTATAATCAAACTGATTTCCGGGACAAACACGATTGCATATCCCACACTGTATGCATTTTTTCTCATCAATGCATGGTTGATACATACCATTTTTTCTATGAAGTTCAATACACGCTCTAGGACAAACCGAAGCACATAACCCACAAGATACACATTGACCAGTTTCAACGACTTCCGATACAGTTTTTTTATTTGCTTCCATTCTTACGCCTTTCTATTTTACTGATACATTGACTACAAAAACTCTTACAAACATTTTTATTTAATATAAAAAAGAAGATTACAGCCATCAGGAACGCAATCATATTCCCAAACGAATTTTGTTTATAATAAATGGCACAAATTATCAACAAAACAATGAATGATATACAATTTTTCTTCCACTTTAAATGTATCTCAATATACTTTCTTAACTGCACTACCCTGCTAAAATATATCAAACAATAACTAATGACTGTTGACAAGGAAGCTGCATATAAACTTATTTTGTTTATAAACAGAATATTGATTACCAAATTAAGAATTGCTCCGATTGCAGAAGTAACCCCAATAAACTTTGTTTTTTTCAAAGCAATATAAATACTTCCATAACATGGCTCTTATACACATCTCCGG
>VSNR01000150.1 GCA_009774345.1 Lachnospiraceae bacterium
CAAATATAATACACAGGTTGGAAATATGATTGTTATTGAAAACCATCTAAAACCAACCTTTGGTTCTTATAGACTGTCGGCACTAAGTACTGCTGCCATTCAGGAATTTATAAATGACAAATTCATCATTGGCTTTGCTAAATCGACTATAAAAAACATTATTACGCCCCTGTCACAAGCGTATGAATACGCCATTGATTTAGGTTATGTCAGAGACAACCCTTGCCAGCGCGTCAAATACCCGAAAGATTGCCGCCAGCCAAAACAAAGAGAACTGATCTCCGTTGACGAATACAATACAATTATGGATATGCTTAAAGATCACAAACCATTTGACATTGCGGTCATGATCGGCTGGTATGCTGGTCTGCGAATATCTGAAACATTCGGACTTACGTGGAATGATATTGACTTTGACAAAAAAACGATCACTGTTAACAAACAAATCGTTAAAAGAAATTTTGGGGTTGATATTCGAAAAGCTTATCTGGAAAAAGGAAAGAAGGAAGAACGCTCTGCATGGTATTTCCAATCCCCCAAGACTCCTACAAGCCATCGAACTATCGTTGTTTCGAATGATTTGATTAAAGTGTTAAAAGCATGGAGAAAAAAACAACTGGAAAACGAACTTTACTATGGTGAATATTATAAAGAGCTTTATTTAAAAGATGAGAAAGATGAAAAAGGAAAAAACATACAAAGAATTATAGAGATAGAAAAAAGTATTCCCTGTTCTTTGCCTACAGCCAACATGATATTTCGAAAAGAAAATGGTGAATATGTCTCTACAGATTCCTTTAAATATCCCTCAAGAATCATTCATCACAAACTTGGTATAGAAAAATTCGATTACCATTCATTGAGACATACACATGCTACTTTATTAATTGAGGCTGGTGTATCCCCAAAAACTGTACAAGAGCGTCTTGGGCATTCATCCATACAAACTACATTTGATAGATATGTACATAATACAGAAGATATGAAACAAGAAGCCGCAGACACCTTTGACGAAATCCTGAAAAAAGCGGCAAAACAGAAGGACGCATAAGCGCCCTTTTATTTTGCCAACATTTAAATCTAGCGTTGGCACCACGTAGGCAAATACATCATTTTTGCTCTTTATAATGCCTGAAAATGCTGATTTTTCAAGGAAAGTTTCACGATAGTCTCCACATTCCCCGTCTGCGGAAACTGATCGACTGCCACCACGCGCTCCATCCGGTAGCCGCCGTCCAGCAGCGCCTCCAAATCCCGCGCAAGGCTGGTCGGCTTACAGCTGATATACACGATTCTGTCCACCTGATAGGCAATGATCTTCTTTAATGCCTTGGGATGAATCCCGTCACGCGGCGGGTCGAGCACAATATAGTCTGGCTTTTCTTCAATATCATCGAGCACCTTGAGCACATCTCCCGCGATAAATTCACAATTCTCCAAACCATTTAGCTTGGCATTCTGCCGCGCTGCCAAGACAGCCTCCTCCACAAGCTCTACCCCTATCACCTTCTTGGCAACAGGTGCCAAGATCTGCGCGATCGTCCCTGTGCCACTGTAAAGGTCAAATACGGTCTTGTCCCGCTTTCCCTCCTCGGAAATATCCCCAAGGGAGTCCCGTACTGTCTCATACAGCACCTCCGCGCCTAACGTATTTGTCTGGAAAAAGGAGAATGGTGAAATCTTGAAGCGAAGCCCCAGCAGTTCCTCATAAAAATAATCCTGCCCATATAAAATAACAGTCTCATCACTTTGTACCACATCTGCTAACGAGTCATTCTTTATGTGAAGGACGCCTGTTATTTTCCCATCTAAAGGCAGTTTCTGCAAGAGCGCCACGAAAGGGGTTAAATCGTGTGTCTCCTGTGTGCTCGTCACAAGTGCAATTAACATTTCACCTGTTTTTTGTGCTTTTCTAACCAGCAGATGTCTCAGATAACCTTCGTGCCGTATTTTATGAAAATAACTACTGTTTTGCTCTGAAAAGTAATCCAGCACGCAAGCCAGCACTTTTCTGTAGTCCTCATCTACAATACGGCAGTCCCTGACAGACACAATATCATAAAAACTTCCCCGCTTATGCATCCCCAACGCGAGTGGTCCGTCTCTGTATTCGTCACCAAACGAGAACTCCATCTTATTCCTGTAGGCACTCTGCACAGGACTTTCCTTGATGCCCTCAAAGATCTGGCTGATATAGGACGCCGCCTCGGTCTGGCTCCCTTCCAGTAACATCTGTTTTTCAAATGCAGGCATCAATAATTTTCTCACTTGGTTCTCTTTGAGTTCAAGCTGTTTCTCATAGGGAACATGCTGGTAAGTGCATCCCCCGCAGGCTGCAAAATGAGGACAGTCTGCCTCCTGTTCATAAGGTGCCTTTTCGAGCACCTCCACCAGTCTTCCCTCTGCTTTTCCTTTTCGTTTTTTATTGACCAAGAAAGATACCTTCTGTCCGGGTATCACATTTTTGACTACCACGGTCTCATCCTCGCACCGAATGATTCCCTTGTTTGGAAAATCAATACGCTCTACAATCCCCTCATAAATCTGTCCCTTTTTCATACACCCTCCAACGTAAATCTCATATCCATCCATAGAAACACACAAAATGAGGGTGCTGGATTGCCAGCACCCTCTCAACCATTATTTCACAGTTGTGTACTCATCTTCCTTTGCAGGCTCCTGCTCCTCTTCGTCCTCTTCATCATCGAAGAAGTCATCCTCAAAGTCATCGTCAAATTCGTCATCAAAATCATCAAGGTAATCAGGTGTCATATAGCGGTATACCGCATATGCAATGGCAGCTACAGCAGCTACAGCGCCAATGGCCGCAAGTACCCAGAGTACTGTGTTACCTTTCTTTTCATTGTCTTTTTTGAGATCACTCTTCGCGCAGTATTTACTGAGGATATCATTGCTCACTAAATTCTTGTCCTGCAGATATTCCACTAATTCGTCCCACTTTCTCATCTCAAAAGCCCCTTTCGTTTCTTAGTATATAAATTACAATATATATATAATATCACTTATCTGACAAATTTACTACCTTTTTATCTGGAATTTTTTCACAAATTTTCCTAAAAAATGTAAAAACGAATCTAGGTACTATATTTTCCTGAGTTTTGCAAAAGCAGCGTACATGATTTTGTTGCCGTATGCGTCAAAATCCACAGTGACCTTGTAATCTCTCGTATCCTGAACGATATTTAAGACGGTGCCGTCGCCGTATTTGATATGACGCACGCGGTCTCCTGTATCATATCCCAGACCATCCCGGGCAATCGCCGGTGCGCCCTTGGTCAGTCCATCAAGTGACTTCGCTATATAGGGCTTGTTCGCTGCGGGCGTCTCTTTCTTCCTGACAACCGCCTTGGGGCGGGAAGTCAGGAGCTCGGACAAATCCTTTTTCGCGCCGGGCGGTGCCGCTGTCCTCGCAGCAGACGGCTGTGCCGTTCTGTTTCCCGGTGCCGGCTGTGCCGTCCTGTTTCCCGGTGCTGGCTGTACCGCCGCCCTCGTAGCAGACGGCTGCACTGTGGGTTTTCGTGCAGGCGCAAGTACCTGTTCTGCTGCCTCCCAGTTGTTGCGCGGCTTGTCAAACACCGTATCGCTCAGGGCTTCCCGCTGCGCCGCTTGATAGTTATTTTTTTGGTCAGTCTGAAAAGGCTTTGCCTTGAAGAGATTCCGCTCATAAGAATCCTGCCCGTATGCCATCTCATCCATACGGCTCATGCCGGGAATCTTGCTGTCAAGCAGCTTGTCCGGTATTTCCCGCACGAAACGGCTGACTGCATTGTACTGTGTCTCTCCTCTGATCATGCGCGCCTTTGCATAGGTGATGGTCAAATCCTCCTTTGCGCGCGTGATGCCCACATAGGCGAGACGGCGCTCCTCCTCGATCTCCTCCGGGTCCTCAGAAATGATCGTCATATAACTTGGAAAGATGCCGTCCTCCAGTCCTGACAGATATACGTTGGCAAACTCAAGCCCCTTCGCGCTGTGAAGCGTCATCAATAACACTCGGTTGTCATCTTTATTTACGGTGTCTATATCTGCCACAAGCGCCACTTCCTCAAGAAATGCAGAGAGTGTAGCCTCCTCTCCCAGCGCTTCCTGCTCCATCTCAAAGCTCACCAGTTTGGTAATCAGCTCATCAATGTTGTCAATGCGGTCCTTTGCATCCTCATCATCAGACTCCTCGAGCTCCTTTACATACCCTGTCGTTTCTATCACATCTGTTATCAAATCCTCGAGCGACCCCATCTGCATTTTCGTCCGAAACATGCGGATCATCGTTGCAAAATCGCGCAGCTTCTCGGCTGACTTGCTCTTTCCCAGCGCCGGGATCTCATCCACCTGCTGTAGCGCCTCATAGAAACTCAGTCCCTTATGGTCTGCATAATCCTGAACTTTCGTGATACTCGCCGCGCCAATACCGCGCTTTGGTACATTGATAATGCGCTTAACCGCCAGATCATCCTTGCCGTTGTCAATCGTCTTTAAATAGGCAAGAATATCCTTGATCTCCTTGCGCGCATAAAAGTTCACCCCTCCGACTACATTGTAAGGAATATTCAGCGCAATAAAACTCTCTTCCAGCAGACGTGACTGGGCATTCGTCCGGTATAGCACTGCACACTCCCTGTAGTCACTTACAAGCTCCCGCTTCTTGCGTTTAATATCACCCGCTATGTATTCTGCCTCCTCATAGGCATTGTCAAAAGCCCTGAAATGAACACGGTTCCCAGCACCTTTGTCTGTCCACAGCGCTTTGGATTTTCTCCGTATATTATTGCCGATCACCGCGTTTGCAGCATCCAGAATGGTCTGTGTAGAACGGTAATTCTGTTCGAGCTTGATCACCGCCGCGTCTGGATAAACTTCCTCAAAATCAAGAATATTTCTGATATTTGCCCCGCGAAACTTATAGATTGACTGATCGTCATCCCCCACGACACACAGATTCCTATCCCGCTGCGCCAAGAGCCGTATCAGCTCAAACTGTGCTGTGTTCGTATCCTGATACTCGTCAACCATGATGTAGTGAAAACGGTTTTGATAATTTTCAAGCACCTCCGGACAGCTCTTAAAAAGTTCTACCGTCTTGACAATCAAATCATCAAAATCAAGGGCGTTATTCTTTTTCAGTGTGACCTGATACTCTGCATACGCTGCGGCGATCTTCTTTTTTAGATAATCTCCTTGCGCCGCCATCTCATAGGCTGTCGCCGAGACCAGATTGTCCTTTGCGGAAGAAATGGCGCCCAGTATTGTCTTTTCCTTGAGCATCTTGGTGTCGATCTCAAGTTTCTTGCACACATCCTTCATGACGCTCTTGGCATCGTCTGTGTCATAGATGGTAAAACTGTTGTCAAACCCCAGCCTGTCAATATGCCGCCTGAGGATCCGCACGCAGGTTGAGTGAAATGTGGAGACCCAGATACTCTCCGCGCCATAGCCCACACTGTCGTTTACCCTGTCACGCATCTCGCCCGCCGCCTTGTTTGTAAATGTGATCGCCAGTATATTCCACGGATTCACCCCTGCATTTTCGATTAAATATGCAATGCGCTTTGTGAGCACACTTGTCTTGCCGCTGCCTGCACCCGCAAGAATCAGCACAGGGCCGTCCGTCGTAAAAACTCCTTTTTTCTGCTGTTCATTCAATGTATCATAAAGTCCCATCTTCGAAATCCTTTCCCGCCAGCGCGATTCACTTTCCCAATTATACCATTGAAGCCGCACAGTTGCAATTCTTTTCTGCAATCACCTGTTTTGGCTTTCACGCATATGATAATCAAAACAATCTATCATAAGAGGCTTCGTATGAAAAAGTTGAAACCACTCTCTATACTTTTGACGATGGTTCTTGTCATTTCCGTCCTTGCAGGCGGATGCGGAACAAAATCAGAAACCGGCGGACAGGCAAAAAAGGTAACACTCAATGAAGTTGCACACTCCATCTTCTATGCCCCCATGTATGTCGCGATCGAGGAAGGATACTTTGCAGCGGAGGGCATCGACCTTGAACTCGTGACAGGCTACGGTGCAGACAAAACCATGACAGCACTGCTCACCGGTGAGGCCGATATCGGTTTTATGGGCAGTGAAGCATCTATATATACCTATTTGCAGGGCGCTCAGGACTATGCTGTAAACTTCGCCCAGCTCACACAGCGCGCCGGCAACTTCCTTGTGAGCCGCACGCCGATCGACGATTTTCGCTGGGATAATCTAAAAGGCACCTATGTCCTTGGCGGACGCAAAGGCGGGATGCCCCAGATGGTCTTTGAGTATATTCTCAAAATGAACCAGATCAATCCAGACACAGACCTCACGATTGATACCAGCATCGACTTTGGTTCCACTGCGGCAGCTTTTGCAGGCGCCAAAGAGGGAGATGCTGGATACGCTGACTTCACCGTCGAGTTTGAACCCCATGCAACCTCGCTTGAAACCCAGCAGAAAGGGTATATTGTCGCCTCCCTTGGCGTAGATTCAGGCTATGTGCCCTACACGGCATTTAGTGCCAGAAAGAGCTATATCGAGGAAAATCCCGATGTCCTGCTCTCCTTCACCAAAGCACTCCAAAAAGGCATGGATTATGTTGGAAGCCATACTGCCGAAGAAATAGCAAATGTTATCAAACCGCAGTTTCCTGAGACAGAGCTTGATACGATCACCACTATCGTGACACGTTACCAGACACAGGATACTTGGAAAGAAGATTTGATTTTCACCGAGGACAGCTTCACCCTCCTGCAAAACATCCTGATGGAAGCAGGCGAACTCGAAAACTATGTATCCTACGACGACTTAGTGACCCGGACATTTGCTGAAAAGGCAAAATAAACTTATTTCATCTGGGTGCCCGTGTGCGTAACAAAAGGGAATATCAGTTCCTATCTGACATTCCCTTTATAATGGATTCCAAATTGATTCTGTTATCCCACACAAAGCATCATATTCTTCTCTGTCCTGACACCAAACAGACCCACGCCCCGCACGGAGATATTGTAGACTCCCTGCTGGTTCAGATCATACCTTCCAGAGATATCCAATGTATACTCGCCAAACTCACAGATGTCTCCCGCGGCATTGATGAGCCCGATCGCCTTGTAAATATCATGCTGGGATGCTCCCAAAGGCAGCCTCAGCACCTCATCTGCCACACCGCCCGTCAGATACAGCGTCGGCCGGATCTGGTTCCAGGGATTCTTAGGGTCCGTGTCGGTCGGGTCCCACTTTCTCATTGGATTATCCGCTGTCAGCTTCATCTCGACAGGTTTGCCAAGCGGGCCCGGATTCTCTGGATCGTCATACACGACCACCTCAGTCCCCTGTTTGCAGTTATCATAAATCCACTTGGCATCCGCACAGGTCAGACGCACACAGCCAAGAGAGGCATCCTCCCCGAGCAGGTTAAACTGTTCCCACTCCATATTCCCGGCATTGCGGGTATAGTACGGTATCGAGTGAAACATAATTCCTTTATTAAAACGAACAGCATAGTGGCCATACGAGCCGTCAACCATCAGCCGCCACTGATAATAGTTGCTTGTCTTGAATGTTCCAAGCGGTGTCTCGTGACCTTCCCTGCCGCACGAACTCACAAATGCTTTGACAGGAATGCTAAATTCGCCGTTGGCATCCTGCTCATAGACCGTCACACAGTTTGCCGCACGATTGACCATAATCTTATAAGACGGTCTTGTCTCCTTTGCATGCACTGTCAATACGCTGCCTTCAGATATCACACCAAGACACATACAAAAAGCCAGACACCATGCTGCAAATCTCCGCACGCACAAAGCCCTCCAATATAAAGCCTTCCAATTCCTTCTCAACTCTGATTCCTCCTCTGACCAACAATCCTTTACACAGATTTTTCCAAATAACGAATTTCATATTACACTATTTTCCGACAGATTTCAATAAAAAAACACCCTAACAGGTGTTTTTTAAGAAATTTTTATGAAAACGGCACGAATCCCACTCCGCTCAGCTGGTCCCGCAAGCGGTTCTGCATCCCCATCATACCGATGGTGTCATTTAAATAAGATGCATAATCTGACCTCCTGCTCTCATCCTTCTTTGAAAACATACTCTCCTGCATCTCAAGCATCTCGGCAAAATCATTGCTGACTGCCCCTTTGGGTGCCTCTAACTCGCCGTAATCCTTTACATATAAATCTTTGTCCTTCTCCTCGGAAGCAATGACAAGCGGCCTGCCAGACCTGCCGCCGTTCTGTCCGATCTTCTGGACTGCATTCATGCTGTAAGGATTGCCATGAATGGATGATATTCTATAACCGCCAAGCCCGGAAAATCCTGCAATTGCTGAAATTCCCATGAAATCTCCCTCCTTTTGTTATTATTTTCTATCATTATTACCCTATTATAGAACAATTGTCAGACAATTTCAATAAAATGTTTCACTTTTTATTTTCATCCTTTGGTCCTGTCCGAAATCCATCAGCTTTGATCTCATCAATCAGCTTCTCGATCAGCTGCTTTTTCATATACACGTCAAAACTCAGAAAACAGATGAAGGAAAAAAGTTTCAAAAATTCCCTGTTCTCCTCCGGGGCATCCTCAAAGGTTCCCATCGCACAGTCGTACTCTGCGATCACATGCTGCTTGAGCGCCTCAATCTGATCATAGCCTACCTGAAAAACCTCCTCGTAAACTGACTGTATATCAAACGCTTCCTCCTTGTGAAAAAACTTCTCTGTGATCGGTCCAAGCAGCGTCTGAATATCACTGATTGACAAAATTCCTTTATAATAATAAATGAAAATCAATACCAGAATGTGCTCTCTGGAATATTTCTTTCTGACGGGCGGCGGCAGAAGGTCATTCTTCGCATAATTGTTAATCATTGTCTTGGTCATCACCTTGTCATCGCCGGGATAACGTGTCGTCTTACGAAAATTCTTGTCCATGAACGTCGTCACCTGATCCATATAGAGGTCTATGTTTGGAATGTCAGAGGACTTCACATAGCTGATTCTGTCAAAGCTTTCCATGATGCTGTTTAATAAATTTTTTGTATCTATATGCATATGCACTACCATGCCTTTCACGATATAAAACTGTTATATAAGTTGTACACTTTTTCTTATTATATAGTATTCAATACTACTTATCAAGACCAATGACTATTTTTCTTTACACTCCCTGCGAAATATGTTAGAATATTTAAAACTGTAAAACTTTACAGCAGTAAAGTTTTCATTGGGAGGAAGAACCATGAATAAAAAGATTAAAACTGATTCTGTAGACCATCTGATTGATGCACTGTTATGCCTCAAAACCAAAGAGGAGAGCTATAATTTTCTGGAAGATCTGTGCACCATCAATGAACTGCTCTCGCTCTCTCAGCGTTTCGAGGTGGCTACCATGCTGCGCGATCATAAAACATATCTGGAAATTGCAGAAAAAACCGGTGCCTCAACCGCAACCATCAGCCGTGTCAACCGTTCCCTCAACTATGGAAGCGACGGTTATGAGCTGATCTTTGAACGGCTCGCCGCCAAACAAAACGAATCGTAGCTAAAGAAGAACCCGGGTGTCCGGGTTCTGGTCTTTAGCCGTATGTCTCCATCAGGCTCAGTGGGTCAATAAACCGCTCATTCTCTATAATCTGATACCCCAGCGTCTCATGTCCCGTCTCCATATCAAACAGCGCCGTCGTATTTGTGACAGCATCTCCCTCCTTCACCTTGGGTTTGGTCCCGTTTCGGTATACTGAGTAGTACCCATTGCCGTGATTGACCATCACAATAAATCCCACTGTATCATCTCCGGCAATCGAGGAGACTTCGCCGTTGGCGGTCGCAATCACACTCATTCCCGGCGACGCATGGAATACCGCAATCGGGTTTCCGTCCAGCTCCGTCTCGCTCTCGCTGTAGGAGGCTGTCCCCTTCATTGGAAAGCCAGTGGGTATGTATGATTTTGCAATCTCTGCCTCACGCTCCTGCTCTTTTTGCACCTTGCCATTCACCGTATCACTCAATATGACAACCTTTTCCTGTAATTCCTCATTCTCGACCTGCATTGCCGCATTCTGCTCTGAAAGCTCCTCCATCTGCCCCATCAGGTTCAGCACCTGATAATTGGACTGGTCCAGTTCCCCCGTCAATATAAAACAGTATGACAGCGCCGCGATTGTCACAAAGACGACTGCCACAAAAAATATCACCAAGACCTCCAGACTGACCGAGAACTTGACTGCCTCTTTATCCTTGTCTGGAACAAACAGAACATGATAGCGCACTTTTTCCTTCTTCATTTTCTTCATACCTCCCCAATGTCATTATTTTAACATAAAAAAAATCGAAAGGAAAGGATAAAGTATTTACATTTGAATTTTGCTGTGATATCCTATTAATGTTGCGGTATGGACACAACACCTGCCGCACTGAATATTTTTTGGAGGTATCTACGCATGAACAAAGGTACAGTAAAATGGTTCAACAATCAGAAAGGTTATGGCTTTATCTCTGACGAGGCTGGCAACGACGTATTCGTCCATTACTCCGGTCTTTTGATGGATGGATTCAAATCCCTTGATGAGGGCACCAATGTTGAATTTGAGGTTGTCAATGGCGAAAAAGGACCACAGGCTGTGAACGTGACCAGAGTATAAAATTGCTTTTATATAGGATTGCTTTTATAT
>VSNR01000151.1 GCA_009774345.1 Lachnospiraceae bacterium
CCAGTAAGCTGGCGGACGCCCGTATAAATTTTTTATTTTGTTTTTAATCAATTTGCAGTACTTTGTTTGTCTCCACAATCATATCCTCCACATCCTTTGCGAGCTGTTCTAGCTCCTCCATGGATTTGCGGATACTCTGGCTGTTGTCTGAGGTCAGCTTCACGCCATGGATGGCGCCGTCCGCCGCAGTGATCAGGCTGTTGATTGTGGCATCGAAGCTCTGGATTGCCTGATTCACATTGTCGATCGCAGTTCGGATTTCCCCGTCGTTCTCTCTGGCGCTTCCCACGGAAGCTTTGGAGTTGTTGGAAAGCTCGCGGATATTGGACGCCACGACTGCAAAACCCCGCCCCGCCTCGCCAGCACGCGCCGCTTCGATGGCGGCATTGAGTGAGAGGAGATTGATCTTTCCGGCGATTTTCTCGACGTTCTGCGTCATTTCATTGTATTTGACAATGCTCTGGTTGATCGCCAGCATCGCGTCTTTGATATGCTGGTTCATATGATTCAGGTCTTCCATGCGCTGTGACACATTGGTCATCTCATCGGAACTCTTGCCGCTCTCTTGCCGAATCTGTTCTGTCTCCTGCTTGACGGTCTCAATATTTTCATACAGATCGCGGAATACGCGCATCAGCTCATTGTTCATCGCCAGCACTTTTTCATTGACCTCGCTCACGCGAAGGCGCTCTTCTTGGATGGACTTCATCATGTACTCATGACAGTTTTCGGGTGTGTTTAGCTTGCGGGCAATAGCAATAGCCATATCACGGCAGGAACGGTAGCCGCAGGAATGGCAGTCAAAATGCTTTTCAGCCGTGGTGGTTTTGCCCATCTGCGCGAAAGCATTGTCAATCTCCCGCTCTGTGATGGACTGCTTCTCGACCTCATAGTGCTTGTATGTACGGATGTAATCATTGAGGTTTAATGTCTTGTCAAACTCTGCAAACTGCTGGTCTACACCCTTTTTGGTCGTGTGTGCCCTGCGCACCTTCTTGGCATACTGCTCCACGTCATGCATAATATTGTTCATGGCAAAGCGCTGGTAATGCACACCCGTTGCGGGGCCGCCGTTGCAGCCGTCCTCGCAGTTGAGGACATCAAACAGATCTGGCTTGTCCTGTTCCCGCAGTCCGCTGTACGTCTCCATGTCATGATAGAGGGATTCTGTACCCTCGGAGGTGATGACGTTCAGGCTTGGCGCATGTGTCAGGATATTGCTCATCAGTCCGCCGGGTTTGGGGTAAATGGCGCCCTCTAATCCCTGCTGGCCGTCAAATTCAAACTCACTGAATATTTTTACCTCTGGCAGTTTGACACCATTCTCGTCAAAATAGCGCTTTAAGTGTTCCATCGTCACATTATAGTCTACCAGCCCTGTCTCACGGAACTCTTCGATCTTGGCGACACATGGTGATATGGCGGCAATCTTGCCACGGTATCCAATCACCTTCTTGATGTATACAGCAAGGCAGAGCATAGGGCTGTGTATCGGTGAGAGATTTGAGAAAAGCTCCGGCTTGTGCCGCTGCACATAGTTGACAACTGCTGCACAGGGTTGTGAGATCAGCTTTTTGCCGGGATTTTTCTCCAGATACCGCAAGTGTGCCCAAGTGCAGATATCCGCGCCGAAGCTGACATCGTAGATCTTCTTGATGCCGTGGTTGTGGAGCCATTGCAGGGCATGGCGCCAGTTTCCGTCAAACGCGATCTTGATGGAGGGCGCCGCGATGAGCGCGATCTCCTGTCCGCCTGCCAAATCCTGCAAAAACCGCTGCGTATCGTCGATATAGGAGCGGGCATTGTGTGAACACGCACGAATGCAGGCACCGCATTTGATACACTTCTCATCGTCAATCATAATTTTGAGTTTTCCCTCAGCGTCTATGCGTGCTATGTTGGCATCCCCCACCGGACACGCGCGCACGCAGGCGTTACAGCCCACGCATTTGTCGATATCTACATTAATTATACTCATATCTTCCCCTCTGTGTTGTAACACGTTCCTTTCTGTAGTTTACAAAACTTAATAATTGTAAATTTTATGATCTTTTTGTGTAAAATGTATAAGTATATTATAAAAGGCATTGACTGGCATGTCAATAATTTCCGCAATTGTCCGATATATATATTATTCAAGGAAAATGGCGCAGGGATTTTAAATGTGGAATCAGACAATGAGAAACTGAAAAGAGCAGGGGGAGGATGAAAATGGAAGTAAGCAAGATCGCGGACATGTCCAGACAGGAGCTGATGGCATGTATCACTGAAAAGAAAAATGAGATTGAGAAAAAGCTGCAAAACGGTGAGACCGAGCCGACATTTACGATCGGGGCAAGAAGTTATACTGCAAAAGAGTGGGATAAACTTATTGACAAGGTTGACAAGAACCTCGAGGCGGTCCGCAAAGAACAGGAGCAGCGCAAGGAGGCACAGGAGAAGGAAGCCTTGGAGAAAAGCGTCTTGGAAAGCAGCAATGTCCGCCGCAATTTCTTTATGGAGAAACTAAATGGCACCTATAAACCTGCATTTCCCTATGAACATCTGGCAAAAAATGGCGTGATCTCCTATCACGGTGTAGAGTTTGTCTGTGACGCACAAAAAAACGCCATCTGCCTAGGCGACATGAGTGATCAGAAAAATGTGCTGACCATCCCGCTTGAGGGCGGCGGCAGTCTGATGGTGAACAGGGATTCGCTGGGGACACTGGCAGACGTGATCTCCATGTTTTCGCCGGAGGATATCAACCGCATTATGCGCGCTATCGCAGATGACAACAAGGCGCAGGAAGCGCAGGAGGAGATCGAGGAGGATACGAACAGCATCGGAAAGGATGCATCTGAGAAGGTGCTAAGAGAGCTGACAATGGAACAATGAAAAAGGTCTGGAATTTAATTTCCAGACCTTTTTAAATACCTTTATCCGATGACCTTTTTAACGGCCTCTAGCACGCGCTCTGCTTGGAAGGGTTTTACGATAAAGTCCTTCGCGCCTGACTGGATTGCCTCGATTACCATCGCCTGCTGTCCCATCGCAGAACACATGATGACAGACGCGTTCGGGTCATTTCCCTTGATCGCCTTTAACGCTTGGATGCCATCCATCTCCGGCATTGTGATGTCCATCAGCACCAAATCGGGCTTTGTCTCATTGTACTTATCTACAGCAATCTTTCCATTTTCTGCCTCGGCAGCGATCGTGTAACCATTTTTTGTTAAGATATCCTTGATCATCATCCTCATGAAAGCTGCATCGTCTACAATTAAAATATTCTTCGCCATTATTAGTTCCTCCTCTGGAATAATTTGTAAATGGAATGTGCAAGATCAAAAGGGTACAATTGCATAATCGTACTATCAATCAGCTTTCCGATTTTCAGTCTGAAATTAATTTTAACAAAAAGGTCGTCGGGAATTTCATTTGGAAGTTCAAATTTCTCGACTACGATCTGTTGTACGGACGGCGGGGAAATGTCAATCTTTTTGTTGAACATCTTGCTCATCGCCGTGGCAGAGCTTGCTGTCATCTGATTCATGGCTTCCGAGACAGCGCTGATATGTAGGGGAGTGATCTCACCAGTGGAAAATTTCCCAACCCCACCGTTTCCCATCATAAGATCCGTGATGATTTTTGCGTCATCATCCTTCAGGATCAGCAGATTGTTGCCGAACAATCCCTCGGTATACTGTACACGGACCAGAATACAGGAATTTTCGTAATCATCTAAAATTTCATTTTTGTGTACAAGAGTAACATGCGGCGTCGTAATGGTGATGGGCTGTCCAAGCATCAGGTTCATCGCTGTCGCTGAGGAACCAATGGAGATGTTGGATATTTCACCGATTACGTCTGCCTCCTCTTTTGAAAAAAAATCCATGGCAGACTCCTTCTTAAAAGTTGCAAAACATTGAATAAGATTATTTTACAAAATTTTTTTATCTTTGTCTATAATAAAAGTTACTTATTTCTTAAAATAATTTCCTTCAGCAGCCATGTATACTCACGACAGATAAGATCTGCCGTGAGTATAGCATACTTTCAGTATGCTGACAGCCGCAGCCGCGAAGCGGCATATTTCCTTATGCGGCTGTGTGCATCATTTTATACTGGCGGTCAGTCTTTTCGACCGTCAGTATAACAATTCTGATTGAGAAAAACCGTCAAGTCGTGTATACTGGTTTTTATACAGTTTTGGAATATTTAGAAACTGTGACAGGAGGAGAAAGCAAATGAGAAAAAAATGGATACCGCTGGCGCTGGCTTTGGCCGTACTGGCAGCGGCACAGCCGTACATGGCGGCAGCGGCAGAGCTGCCAGTGCAGAGTACACCCGCAGAGAACCGTCAGTACATTATAGCGCAGGATGGCACAGGAGATTTTAGCACGATACAGGAGGGGGTGGACAACGCGTCGGATGGAGATACGCTGATTGTCTGTCCCGGCATCTATACAGAGGCGGTGCAGGTGATGGGAAAGGAGGTTCACATCATCGGTCTGAGCAGGGACCTTTGTATTCTTCAATACGATGCCGCCTCCTACAGGAAATCGCCGCTTACAGTCGCGGCGGGCAGAATCGCAAATCTCACGATCTACGGCATGAACAGCGGAGTGGGACAGCCTGTACTCACAGAGGAGGAGATTGCCGCGATCAATGCAGAGCTTGTGGGGGATAGCTGGGAGCGGCAGAAACATTATAAAGGCTATGCAGTCCATGTGGACCAGAACTATCTATATGGCAGGAGTGTCACTTTTGAGAACTGCCGTGTGATCTCGGAAAATAATCACTGCGCAGGCATTGGCACGCGGGGGGACAGCACGGTTTCATTTGAAAATTGTGAATTGGTATCACTGGGCGGCGGGAGCTGTATCTTTCTGCACGACCCTACTTCGATTGATGTGAGCGGCAAGGCGTCGTTTGTGATGAAGGGCTGCCAGATGACAAGCTATCTGTGTCCGTATGTCATGACCTTTCAGTCTCTGCTGCCAGAGTACAACCAGTTGGAACTGACTTTCCAGAATACACGCGTGAGCGCAGTGGAGTTTGCGGACGACGGCAGCTATGTCGCCTTGGATGTCAACAGCTCGTTTGATGTGGAGACACTGTCGGTGCTTGAGGAGGCGGGGGCGCTCTATGCGGCTGGACTGAGCAGTTCTGCGCCCAGACTCGTCCACACGATGACCAATGCAGAGATTGGCGCATACATGGAGGAGATGGAGCATATGGCACAGACAGGGAGCGTTTCTCAGGCGCTCCTGCCGCAGCTTGCAGAAGGCATCACACGGATTGGATATCACGAGACAGCGCAGACGGATGCCAGCGATGCTTTGGCGCCCAGCCTGTTGAAGCATCATGTGATTGCCATATATAATAGAAGCAACCTTCCGGGCGCTGGCTGGTGCGGGCTTGACAATGCCGTCCTGACAGCGGACAGTTTTGGCAACACGCTTGTTGAGATGAATCCTGTCACCATTCCGGGTATGAGGGATGGGGTCTCAGCTTGGTATTCTTCAAGTTTTTCAGTTGGGCCGTGAGCATTTGATAGTATTCATATTTGCTGATGCGCAGCCGTTCGCCAGTGGTCAGCAGCACATAATCGCGGCTGAAGCCGGCGATGAAGCTGGCATTGACCAGATAGGACTTGTGAATGCGCATAAAACGGCAGTTTTTCTGACGAAGGAGATCTTCCACCACATCGAGTTTCTGGTAAAAGGTATCGCGGTATTCCGCACAGACAATGTGGGTGCGCCTGCCCTCGGAGGTAAAATAGCGGATCTCATGAACAGGGACACGGATATAGCTGGGACGAACATAGTATGTGAATGAATCTGGCTGGTCGAGAACCTTCTCGTAGGCAAGGGCAGCATAGCTCCATAGGTGCCTGCGGTTTAGGTCCGGCATAATGTATAAAGGCTCTAGCAGCACATCTTCGGCGTGCGGTCTGCCGGCAGCGCCTCCTGTGCTGACACAGACCAGTTTGTGGTTTGCGCGCTTGACATTCATGATCACACTGCGCAGGGGGGCGTCGTATTGAGCGGAGTCACAAAATAGGATGTCAGGGCAGTTGGAACGGATGCGCTGCGCAAGCTCACAGGCATTGTGGCAGCACACCGCATCAATCTCCACTTCCCGCTGGCGCAGACAGCTGAGCACCTCGTTTTTCACGAAATTGAGGGTGTCATCGTGTTCATAGCAAAAGGCAAATTTTATCATTGTCAAGTACTCCTTCGTGTAAAAGTTTAAGAATACTATAAACGCTAAAAGGAGCTTCTGACATAGTACATTAGTACCAAAATGAGGTGTTTTTTAGAATTTCTTACAAGCATATTTCTGATTTTGGCGGAATATACATTAACACAATACAAATTTATCAGGAGCAGATGTCATGGTTCAGATTTCCAATATGCTGATACCAGCATTGATCTTCTATATCGTCGCGATGGGGTTGTCGCAGAAAAAAGACATCTATGCCAGCTTTACCAAGGGGGCAAAGGACGGTATGAAGACCGTTGCCGGGATTGTGCCTACGCTCATAGGGCTGATGATCGCAGTAGGTGTGCTCCGGGCATCAGGGTTTCTGGAATTTGCAGGCAGTGTGATTGGGAGGATCATTGCTGTTTTTTCTGATAATTTTCCAAATGAACTGGTATCGCTCTTTGTCGTGAAGCTCTTCTCGGCATCCGCCGCAACCGGGCTTGCGCTTGATATTTACAAAGAATATGGCACAGACTCTTTTGCCGGGCTTGCGACATCGCTTGCCCTTGCAAGCACAGAGACCGTATTTTACACGATGTCTGTGTACTTTATGGCGGCAAAGGTCACAAAGACGAGATGGACGCTTGGCGGGGCGCTGCTTGCCACGTTTTCGGGTCTGGTGGCGAGTGTCCTGCTTGCGGGCGTGCTTGCGTATTAAATAACGTAGTGCCTGAAAAGCATCAAGAGCCAAAGGCTGAACTGTTGTTACTGTTCACTCCGTTCCAGTAACAGGTCAAAATCCATGCAAAATTTGCTTCGCAAATGGATTTTGACTTAACAATCTATATGTTTTCTCACGGAATGCGCAGTTCAGCGCATTCCTGACCTGTGAACAGTAACGAACTGTTACTATAATATTGTATAATTTTCAGAACATGATTGATAAATATGCCAATAAGTACTATAATTTTATATATATCTAAATAAAATGACAATACAGACAGCCAACGGATGACAGATTCGGGGGCTGTCTGTAAATATATAATAAAGGCAATGATCAGCATATGAATAAAATATTGGTAATAGAAAAGGATGCGGACTTGGCGGAGCGGCTGTGCAGAGCGCTCAGGGACATGGATACGCGCGTTTTTACCTGCGGCACACTTGAGGCGGCGACTGCATTGCTGGAAAATGAACTGTACCAGCAGATTATCATTGACACCGAGCTTCCTGATGGAGACGGGTATGATCTGATCTATGAGCTGGGGATTGGAATCTATGAATCCAGCAGTGCGCCTATTATTCTGATTGTCTCAAATGCCTGCCAGCTTGACATGGCGGAACTTGGCAAGATGGGCATCGCAGATTTCATCACAAAGCCCTTTAATGTATCGGTTCTCAAGGCAAAGGTCTGCACGCAGTTTAAGCGCCAGACAAGAGAGTTCAGCTTCCGCGCGATCAGCAGGTTTGAGGCGATTGGCGCCGGTAGCAGGAGCAGTATTATCGGTGAACATGTCGTTGCGATTGACGACTATATCTTTAACTTTGACATTGGAGAATTTAGTGTTGCGGGTGAGCGGGTGCGGCTGAACCGTTTTGAGCAGTGCCTGTTGCGCAATTTAGTAGAAAATAAAGGCGTAGTACTCAAAAAGAAGGCGCTGGTCGATAAGATCAGAATGGAGACCAGAGTCCTGTGCATTGATGAGACGCTGCTGACGGAGGCAGTGCACATGCTCAGCAATAAACTTGGCGCACAGAATTATATCAAGACGGTGTACGGAATCGGGTATTTGTGGACGATGGCTGAAGATAAGAACAAAAGTGGATAATTCGGGAAAGGATTGCGATGAAGAACCAGAAGAATCATATGTGGGAACGGCTCGAAAGGATTGATCTGCGGTTTGGCACGAGGATATTGTACGGGGCTTTTTTGATTATGGTGCTGATTCTGACGATTTTGATCATCCTGGATACCCCAGTACAGCCACATTTTAGGGAGCTTAGGAAAAATGACGTGTGGTTTGGCAGCGGCTGGTATTACACAGACAGTATTGACGGGACTGGGAAGCCGCAGCAGGTTGATTTCCAGTCGAAACACTATCTAAGGCTGCACACGCAGGGCGGGCGCGTCTCGGTCTCAAAGACGCTCGGCTTCACGCCGTTGCCGGAGGAATATCTGTGTTTTCGCGCAAGAGCGCTGGACACGACAGTCTATGTCAATGGCAGGGTGTGGTACGAGTATCACTTTCAGCCACAGTACCGCTCATACAGCCGGCGCATGTACATGCTGCATCAGGTGCCCGTGGATGGTCTGGCGGAGGGAGATTGTATCACCATTTCTTTATATAATGAGACAGGCAGGGACAGCTCAACCGTGCAGTTTGTGGCAGTTGGTGACAGATATGCGCTGGTGCGCTATATTCTTGACTGCTCCAAAAACAGTCTGCTGGTCTGTGTGGCAGCCCTGATTCTCATTCTGCTCAATCTGATCGCAAGTCATTCTGCGATCTTGGTTGACAAGCAGCACGATGTGCGGTCTATTCGATGTCTGACTGCATTTTTGGCACTCGCGATAATCTATGTCAGCACAGACAGCGGCTGCTTGGAGATTTTTGTAGAGAGGATTTCTGTCATAAGCTGGCTGAGCAATCTTTCGCTGGTTCTGCTGCCCATTCCATTTATGCTGTTTATGGGCCATGCATTTTTCCCGGGGCATAAACGCTATGAAGTGCTGGCGTTTTTCTCGTTTGCTGTCGCTGCCGTCAGTGTGGTATCCTTTGCAGTCTTTGCGCGGAATATCTCAGATTTTTATCCGGCGGTGCATCTTGTGATCGGGGCTGCCATCGTGGCGATGCTTGTGAGTCTGGTGCAGGAGAGAATGATCTTGGCGCCCGAGGCATTTTTGGGGCTGGTGTCAATCGGCGGCACAACCATTGCAAGCGTTGTGTTTTACTGGTATGAGATCATCTATCCTTGTTCTATTATTTTTGGATATGGACTTCTGGTTTTTGGCAGCAGTATGCTGGTATGGATTGTCAGAAACCGCAATGAACTCAACCGCATGAGGGAGGAGGCAGACTATGTGCTCATGCAGAGGGACAAGGCAGCAGCACAGGAGGCAAGCGAGCAGAAGAGCCGCTTCCTGTCGCATATGTCCCATGAGATCCGCACGCCGCTCAATGCCATACTTGGCTTGAATGAGCTGATAATGCACGAGACCGAGAAGAGCAGTATCAAGAAGTACACGGCAGATATCCAGAGCGCAGGCAGGACGCTCCTAGCCCTCATTAACGATATCTTGGATTTCTCAAAGATCGAGACAGGAAAAATGGATATTGTTGCCTCGGATTATTCCCTTTCCGCACTTCTCAATGATATTGTGGTGATGATACAGGAGCGGATTGACAGGGAAGGACTGACACTGCGCCTTGACATTGACGGCGCGCTGCCAGACCTTCTTTACGGCGATGAGGTGCGGATCAAGCAGGTGATTCTGAATCTGCTGACCAATGCGGTCAAATACACAAAAGAGGGCTGGGTGGAGCTGTGTGTGAAGGGGCAGCGCGTCTCTGACTGTCTCGATGAGGAGAATATCGAGCTGGATATCCGGGTGTCTGACAGCGGCGTAGGTATCAAAAAGGAAGATCTCTCAAGGCTCTTTGTGGAGTTTGAGCGGCTTGACCGTCTCAAAAACAGAACAGTCGAGGGGACAGGGCTGGGACTTAGCATCACTTCGCGCCTCGTGAGACTGATGGAGGGCAGAATCACCGTAGAGAGCGAGTATGGCAAGGGCTCGAGCTTCCGCGTGCAGATTCCGCAGAAAGTCGTCTCCGAAGAGCCTGTTGGGGACTACAGGAAGCGGTTTGAGCTGCTTGGCAGCCAAGAGAGCGAAGAGATGCAGGAGAGCCTCGAATCCATGCGTTTTCCGGGCAAAAAAGTCTTTGTGGTCGATGACAATGAGATGAATCTGGAAGTCATCGCCTCCATTCTTGAGATGCTGGACATCGAGGTGGCGCGCGCAGGAGACGGACAGGAGGCGATTGCTCATCTGGATAAGGAGGCATATGACCTGATACTCACGGATGATATGATGCCGGAGGTCACAGGGACAGAATTAATGCAGTATCTTCACAGGAATGAGGAGAGCGTCAGTCACAGCACACCGATTGTCGTACTGACTGCCAACGCCATTGCCGGCGCGCGGGAAGAGTACATGAAAAAGGGGTTTGATGACTTTATGACCAAGCCGATTGATGTGGATGTTTTGCAGAAAATACTAATGAAATACTTAAAATAGCGCATTTTTTCGTGAAAAAGACGGTTTTTGGTCTGTTTCTAAAGAAATACATAAAAAATTATAGACTTTTTCAGTGAAAAAATAGAA
>VSNR01000152.1 GCA_009774345.1 Lachnospiraceae bacterium
CAGGCTGTGGCGATGGAATTGCAGAAGGAATATGCGGAAAGATACGACTGGCTTGTAAAGGAATTTACCGACTGGGCATTTACCTTTATGACAAGTTTCCTTTATTACATGGATTATGATACGATTGACGAACAGACACGCAGCCTGTATCGCCAAGGCATTTCCGCTTTCGGCGGCATATCCCCGACTTACCGGATCGCGCTCGAAAAGAGTTCGCCCGTTATCGTATGGGATTTCCATTCCCTGCTCATCATGATACAGATGTGCTTCTCATTTATGCTCACGGATAAGGACAGCGATATGCGCATGTGCAAACACTGTAAAAAAGCCTTTGTCGCAAGCCGGAAAGGAAATGCATTTTGCAGCCAGAAGTGCAAGAACCAGTTTAATGTCTACAAATCAAGGGAAAAGAAGAAAGGAAACAAAAGAGATGATTGAAAACAGGAATGTAAATATCATAACCGATGCGGACGGTAAAAAGCTGGTCTTGATTAACGATATCCGTTTCAAGGCAAAAGTGCGGGATGACTGGACGGCTGTCGAAGAATACCTGAAAGAGTATATCGGGGATTTTTACGAAATTGAGGAAACTTCTGAAAAAATATATATTTCGGCAGATTTTCCCGATGAATACGCAAGTTCAGAAAGCCGTATCGCCTTAAAAGGCGCTGTCGCAAAGGCTAAGGCAAATGCTTCACAGGCTGTTCCTGAACTTATAAGAATAGCCACCAATCCAAAACATGAGGCAAACCGGAAAGAAAAGCACAAAACAGATGCGGTATATGGATGGTATCGCTACAACATCAGATTTGCATTGCCCGTATATGATGACAAAACAGGGAAAATAGCAAGACATAATATTTATTCAGCAAGTATGCTTGTCCGTCATGCGAATGATGGCAGGAAGTATCTGTATGATATTCTGGCAATAAAAAAAGAAACGAGCAGCCCGCTTGAGTGAAAACACTGTACGGTAAAAACCCATTTCTTATTGTCAATAATAAGCTATTTTTCGATTTCTGTCAATCCCCCAATTTTGATTTTTTCAGAATACCGCCATTGGCATTTTTAATGCAATGGGGGAACTTTGTTCCCCCTTGACCACTCCATAGCATGAGGCACAGATGATGTCAAGACCGCCGCAGGCGAGGCGGAGCCGGTGTCTTGACATCATCTGTGTCTCATGCTACAAAACTTAAAGCCAGAACAAAACTAAAGGGAATATATCAAATCATGCAGCACTACTTCCTCCGCCCTGCTCCTGATGCTGTTCATCTTCTGAAGCCAGCATAGCCAGTCATCGGATTTAAGCTGCTCCGTCACTCCCTCTTTCTTTGCCATCTGCCTTACAATCCTGTCCATCATCTCATTACATTCTTCATCAATCTCCGCAAGATGTTTCCATAAGGTTTCCGACAAAATCATATACGAATAAATGCCCCTATGGTTTTCTTCTAAAAAACGCTTCCTCATCCGCCCATACTTCCCGATCTGATATTCCGTTGTATCCGAAAGTTTCAAGTCGGGAATTAGATAGTCGCCTTCCCAATGATATGTAATTTCCATATACAACCGCCTTTCTTTGTGCTAAACTGTTTACAGATACGAATAAAAGAATTATCACCTTCTCCCTTTACCACAACATCTGCAAGTTTCCATTCACCACAAATGAGCCAGCCGCATATGTTGTATTTTAGCAGATGTACATTTCCGCTAAAATATTACGTTTGCCGGAAATGTTTACATCTACAGTTCACAACATATCACATCCGCAAAATCCTGAAAAGGAATCCCAGAATCTGTGATGTCTGCAAAAACATCTGGATAATTCTGCAAATACTTTGCAAAAACCTGATCATCCATCAGGAAAATATCAGGAAGTGCATTCAATTCACCGCTCATAGCATACGTCTGTATCAGTGTCTGGATATCCGAAGATACTGTTTCCTGTACATTAATCGTTACATCTGGGTGATCCGCCGTGTAAATTTCACCCGCCTTTTTCATTGCATCCACATTAAAGGAATCCCAACACCAGACTGTGAGTGACTGCGTATCATCAGAGGACGCGCTCGCAGGTGTGTCCACATTATCACTTTCTGACTTTTGGGTGAGCGTTCCATCATCACCAGAACCCCCGCAACCAACAAGTGATACTGCCAATACTGCGGATAAAATCAAACCAATTAATTTTCTTTTCATTTCTGATTACCTCCCTTATTTTGATGCACTTATTCTATCATTTAATGGAACGGAATCATTAGAAATAAATTTGGACATATTTTTAATATTTTGGGAAGTTTCCTTTTTGACTTGGATTATTTTGATAATCGCCATAGAATCATCTGTATATTTGTGATATAATACTATTCAGGCAAAACAAAGCAAAACAGGAGGAACACAACAATGGCGAAGCGCCCCGCATTTTTTATTCATCAGGAAATGGTTTCCAGCAAGCTCTATTCATTTGAATGGTTTTCGGGTTTTGCAGTCTCTCAGAAGCAAAAGTCGGTACAGAGTCTGCACGATGCGATCTTAAATACAGATGCCAGTGCAAATCCCTTAGAGATCAGCACAAAGAGCAAAGAGGCGCTTGGCATCCAGCTGAGCGCATTCCATCTCAAGCTAAACGGCAGTACCCTTGAGAATATTTTCCAGAGTGCGAAAGTTTTTGAACACGGCGGCCCCTATCTTGATTTATTAGATGTGCCGCCCAAAGAAGCCAAGCGCGATGAGAGATTAAAACAGTCTGGGAAATTAAAGGCGTTTCAATATTTAAATCAAACGTTTCCTCTCATTCCCCAGACGGTATTCTATGATTATATTTATATAGAAGCGGTAAAACAATCCCTCACACCAGATGAAATCCGTGCAATTTCAACCTATAATTATTTTACCGATATCGAGTTTAATCCCGCCAAAAGTATCAATACGCAGGCAAGAACTGCTGCATTGATTCAATTGATGATAAACGAATTTGGACGCCTGCCTGACTTGGATAAAAATGAGTTTATACAATATCACAAAGAGCATATTCAGGCTTTATAAAAAACGATTGGCGGGCGAAGCCCGCCCTCCTGTCACATGGCGCGCACTTTCTCGCGCACCTTTAGTACCATCGGCGGCGCGACGGACAGTTCATCAACGCCCATGTCCACAAACGTCTGCGTAAGCGCTGTGTCCGCCCCCAGCTCACCGCAGATTCCTGCCCACTTTCCGCACTTGTGCGCGTTGTCAACCACCATTTGAATCATGCGCAGGATCGCCTTGTGGTGCGGGTTGTAGAAGTCCTCAAGCCGCTGGTTCTGCCTGTCGATGGCAAGCGTGTACTGGGTCAGGTCATTCGTGCCGATGCTGAAGAAGTCCACAAGCTTTGCCAGCTCGTCGCTGACCATCACCGCCGCCGGCGTCTCAACCATAATGCCCTGTTCGGGGACGCGGTGCGGAATCTGCGCCTGTGTCAGCTCCTCATCCACTTCCTTCACAATGGCGTAAATCTGCGTGATTTCCTCGGCGGAAATAATCATGGGATACATGATAGAAAGATTTCCATAAGCCGCCGCACGCAGAAGCGCACGCAGCTGTGTCTTGAAAATCTCAGGCTGTTTTAGGCAGATGCGGATTGCCCTGTACCCCAGCGCCGGATTGTCCTCCTTTCCGAGCGCAAAGTAATCCGCCTGTTTATCCGCCCCGATGTCGAGCGTCCTGATAATGACCTTCTTCTGCCCCATCATCTGCACGACCTGTTTGTATGCTTGGAACTGCTCCTCCTCCGACGGAAAATCGTCACGTCCCAGATACAGAAACTCGCTGCGGAACAGTCCGATGCCGCCAGCATCATTTTCCAGCACATAGCCCACGTCGCTGACGCTGCCGATATTGGCATAAATATTGATCGTCCTGCCGTCGCTGGTTTCGTTCTTCTTCCCCTTGAGCTCTTGCAGCAGGCGAAGCTTCTCCCGCTCATTTTGAATTTTTTTCTCCGCCTCACTGCACTGGAACTCTGTAGGCTCAAAGATGACCTCGCCGGCTGCCCCGTCCACAATCGCAGTCATGCCGGTCTGAATCATACTCAAATCCATCTTGACCCCAATCAGCGCAGGAATGTTCATCATGCGGGCAAGAATCGCCGTGTGGGAGTTGGTCGAACCGTGCACGGTCACAAAAGCCAGTATTTTCTTTTTGTCCATCTGCACGGTCTCACTCGGGGTTAAATCGTCCGCGACAATAATCGAAGGCTCCATCGCAGAGAAATCCACACCGCCCTGTCCTGACAGGTTCCGCACCACGCGCGCGGAAATGTCCTTCACATCCGCCGCACGCGCCTGCATATACTCATCCTCCATACCGGCAAACATCGCTGCAAAGTTGTCGCCCGTGATTGCCACCGCATACTCTGCGTTGACCATTTCCGTTCGTATGATATGGTAAATCGCATCGAGGTAATCCTCATCCTCCAGCATCATCTGATGCACCTCGAAAATGGCGGCACTGGACTCGCCGACTTCTTTCACAGCCTTATCATACAGCGCTGCAAGCTGCTGCTTTGATGCATTGACCGCACCCTGCACCCTGCCGCACTCATGCTCCGAATCCTCGATTCTGGTCCGCCGGATTTGTTCCTGATCCTTTTGCAGTACCATCACTTTTCCCATCGTGATTCCATTGTAAACCGTTTTCCCAGAAAACTTTTTCCCAGAAAACTTTTTCCCAGAAATATTTGTTTCAGAAAATTCTTCCGCCATATCCCACCTCCATGATACATGTGCCGCCTACAGGTTCTCTTTCAAGAAAGCCTCCACTGCTGCCGCAGCTGTGTCTTCATCCTCGCCCTCGATCTGCACGGTAATTTCCATACCATTCTTTACGCCAAGCCCCATCAGGCCGAAAACCTTTTTCGCATCCGCTTTCTTTCCTTCTTTAATAACGGAAACTGTTGAGGTATACTCCTTTGCCAGCTTCACCAATTCGCCTGCCGGACGTGCATGGATTCCTTCTTTATCTGTGATAACATATGTAAATTCTTTCATATTCATTTTCCTTTCTCTATTTATAACCGATAACCATCCATTTATTTTTATAAGGTCTCGTAAACCTGCTCAATCTCCTGCCTTGTCGCCAGAAGCTCCGAGAAGGCGCTCGCGCTTCCTGCCGCTATGCCCATGCGGAACGCATAGTCATAATCCTGCTGCTTCGTCCACCCGGCAACAAATCCGGCTACCATGGAATCTCCGGCGCCCACCGCGTTGACCAGCTTTCCCTGCGGCGCCGCAAGCGTATGCACGGCGTTCTTTTCGTCCACAAGAACCGCTCCCTGCCCCGCCATGGAAACCAGTACATTCCTCGCCCCCTTTTCCTGTAGCTTTCTTGCATAAGGGACAACCTCTTCTCTTGTTTCCAGCGTCACATCATAGATTTCACCCAGTTCATAATTGTTTGGCTTGATTAAAAACGGCTTATACTGCAATACATTGAGCAGCAAATCCTTTGTCGCGTCCACGACAAACAGCACCCCTTTGTCCTGAAGCCGCCCCAAGATATCGCTGTAGATGGAGTCTGGCAGGCTCTTTGGAATACTGCCTGCAAGGACGAGGATATCGCCCGCGCCAAGCCGATCCAGTTTCCCGAACAGCTCCTTCACATGCATCTTGCCAATTTCCGGCCCCATCCCGTTAATCTCTGTGCCGTCGTAATCTTTTAATTTCACGTTAATGCGGGAAAAACCTTCTTCAATATGAATAAAGTCTGTACGCAGCCCAATTTTTTGCACCTCCCGCTCAATCTGTTCCCCGGTAAATCCAGCCGTAAAGCCGAGCGCTGTGTTCTCGATGCCAAGGTTTCCCAAGACAATCGACACGTTGATGCCCTTGCCGCCGGGAAACATCTGCTCCCCGGTGGTGCGGTTGGTTCTGCCCAGTTCAAAACCGTTCATGGATACAATGTAATCGAGCGACGGATTAAATGTCACCGTATAAATCATGCTTCTTTTCCTCCAAAATGTTCAAACAACATATCCTCTGCCTCTTTTGACCAAAGTCCCCTGTGGCGCTTGCAGCACGCATCCAGTTCCTTGTAAAACGGATCTTGCTCTCCCAGCTTCCCAAAATCCTCAATGGCTGTCATGGGCATATCAAACTGAATGTACGCAAGCTTCTTGCCGCCCGGAATATTGGGCAGGTTGTTGGTGGTTTCCACGATGGAATCGATGCCCCCAACGTGTGTCACCATGACTGCCGAGTTGATTTCGCCCGCTGCGGACTTAGCGATTGCCTCCTTCATGTCATCCGTGTTGCCGCCTGTCGAACCCATAATTTTCGTCCGCGCATAGTGGCAGTTATAGAGGTTCATGTTCGCGGAGAACTGCGTGTCAGTCGGTCCTGCAAAGAAGTTCAGGCATCCGTCCACCGCAAGGAGCTTGTCGCCCATCTCCGCAATGCTCTTTACCGGAGCATAGACAAAAACGTCGCTGTATCCCACGCCCTCTGTGATTGCGAGGAGCTGTGCAACCGGATCTTCCATATTTGCTGTGTTAATATAGTGCAGCTCGACGCCTTTTTCAGCAGCCTCCGCCTCGGAGATTACTTCCTTTGCCCGTGCGATCTTGGCATCATTAATATCTGTCACAACGATGCGTTTCGGCTTGTTTTCAAAGGCAAGACCATACTTGCCAAAACGTTGTACACTATTTTTCATTTCAAACCTCGCTCAAAAGTCTTTGCCTGCCCTTGATGCGCGCTGGTGCCGTCCTGTCCTAAATCACCTGTACCCCATGCCGCCTGCACTCCTCGCAAAATTCCTCCAGGAGATTGTCGTCGGAAATGACAATGTCCACATCCCCAAAACCGCAGAAGGAATAGGTACTCTTCACGCCAACCTTGGAGGAATCCATCAGGAGAATCCGCTGTTCTGCCTGACGCAGGACGGTCTTTTTCAGGACTGCCTCCTCGTCCACGCCGCAGCAGAATCCTGACGTTTCACAATAGCTGGTGACTCCCATAAAAACCTGATCAAAATTGATTCTCTGCACCTCCTGCACAGTATGTATCCCGCACACGCTCATGCTGTAGCGGTTCATCTTCCCCCCAAGGAGGTGAATCGAAGGCTGTGCAAGCCTGCCAAGCTCTGCCGCACAGGTCAGAGAATTGGTGTAAATCAGGTTGGACTGGTCAGGGATACACGATGCGAGCATTGTCGTCGTGCTGCCAGAGTCCAGAAAGAGCGTCGTGTCCTTTCGTATGAAAGCCAGTGCCTTCTGTGTAATCATCTGCTTTGCCTCGATATTGCGCACCTGTCGGCGGCTGAGCATATCATCCGTCCCGACCACGACATCCACCGACTTTGCCCCTCCGTGTACCCGGACAATCCGCTTCGCCTCATCAAGAACTTTTAAATCCGTACGCAGTGTCATCTCCGAGATTTGTGGAAATTTCTTTTTCAGTTGTGCAAAGCTGACATTTCCGCTCTGATTCACCAAATCCACGATTGTGTTCCTGCGCTGTTCCATTGTATCCATTAAAATACTTCCCCGTCGTACTATGTTTTTTTGTTTCTGTACTTCATACACATCCACTCCTTTCATTGTACCACTTTCTGCCTATTCTTCAATGTCAACTTTTATTTCAACAATTTTCGAAATTTTTTCTTTCATAACAAAAAGCTGGAAACCCAATCATTTTAGATTTCCAGCTCATACTTATCAATCTATCTTTGCGACTGCTTATCTGTCCCGGATACTTTCAGCACACGCCCTAAGCTCTATGTAATCAATCACCATGCCCGGCTTTGGAAACAGCAGCTTCATCTGATAGCTGCCCGCTTCCAGAGATACGCGCAGCAGCTTCTGCTGTATCCATCTGCCATCTGTGCCGTTGGTCTGGAAAGTGGCAAGTTCCTCACCGTTTAACACTGCCTTGCAGACACATTGTGCCTGATTGGTCTCCTCAGACATCAGCATCGCGATCACATCATAGTTCCCTGCTGCCCTTACCACAAAACTTTTCTCTGCCTCCTCTGTAGTATTCCACGTAATCCTGCCCGTGTCGTCCAGCGCATTCTCACCCTGTATACCGGTGCCAAGCGCCCTGAACTGCGGGACATGCACCACGCCGTTTCCTTCCCGTCCAAATGCAGGCGTCCGCATCAGGAAGCGGCAGATATTCATCGCGCTCCTTTGCAGTTCCCCGACGGTAAGTCTGCCCGTGTCAAGCGCCTCGATGGAATCATCGCCATATGCGTTGATTTCCGCGCCGTTATTATTCACTACCATATAGATGTCATTCTGCGCCCGCACCATGTCCGCAGTGCGCAGTCTGGAACCTTCACCGCCCTCTGTGACATCATTCATTTCAGCCCACCAGTCTGTCATTACGATGCCGTCATATCCCCACTCCCGTCTCAGGATTGTCGTGTTTAAATCGTAAGCCGATGCTGTCCAGAATCCGTTTATCGGATTGTACGAGGTCATCACCGACTGCGCATTTCCCTCTTTCACAGCGATCTCAAACGCCTTCAGGTAGATTTCACGCAGCGCCCTCTGGGAAACCACTGCGTTGACGATATGTCTCCCCATCTCCTGCGAGTTGCAGGCAAAATGTTTGATGGTGGCATGTACGCCCTTTGACCCGATTCCGCGCACGATAGCTGCTGCCATCTTGCCAGACAGGAGCGGATCTTCCGAAAAATACTCAAAGTTTCTTCCGTTCAGCGGATGCCGGTGTATGTTGATGCCCGGGCCAAGCAGCGCGTCAATCTGATTCTGCACCATCTCCTCCCCGATACATGCAAACAATTCCTCCGCAAGCGTCTCATCCCACGTACATGCAAGCAATGTCCCGATCGGAACCTGTGTGGCATAGGAACCGTTGTCCATGCGGATTCCCGACGGTCCGTCCGCGCAGCAGGCTACTGGAATGCCAAAGCCAAGCAGCGCGTCAGACACGCCGCCAAACGCCGCAGCCGTCCCCGGCGTCACCTTGATGCTGCACATCCCCTCGCCTCTCACAACCGCTGTGAGAACCTCCGTGGATAGCTGGGCGATAAAAGTCTCCATCTGGCAGTTTCCATCTGCCACATGTTTGAGCCGCAGCCCTTTGTCGCCTGTATACGGAATCGTCTCGGGCAGTCTGGACAGGATACATTCTTTTAGATCAACGGTTCTTGTCGGAGCAGGTTTATATTCCAGCCGCCGCACGCCATCGCCCTCAGTCACACAACACATGCGCTCAAAATGCTCTATTGGCGCAAGCGCCTCCTCACACGATTCAACCAAGAGCGTCTCTGCAAGCTGCCAGTCCTCCTTGCCATCTACGGATACTTTCTGCGTATCCCGCACGCTGGTCCCTGCATGGAAGCAGTATGTACCAGCCTCGAGCACATAGGCATTCTGATATCCGCTGACACCCGTGTCATCATACGAAGCAATCCTGTATGCTGGGACTGCAATCTGTAGCACTTCCTCCTCCTGACAGTCCAGACTCCGCGTCTTGGCAAATCCAGCCAATTCCCGCGCCGGGTTTCCCATACCGCCCGCGGGCTTCTCCACATACAACTGGACGATTTCGCGTCCGCGGTACTGTGTCCCTGTATTTTTTACCCTGCATGTAAATAAGAAGGTGGTCTCTGACCCGCTCCCGCTCACCTTGACGGCGCTGTCAGAGATCGAAAATTCTGTGTAGGAAAGTCCATAGCCAAACGGATAGCGCACTGCATCCTTCTCAAAGGTCTCAAAGTACCTGTAGCCGACATAAACGTCCTCCTGATACACGTTTTTATCCTTTCCGCCATGATTTTTGTCAGATGGATAGTCTGTGATCTTCCCCGCGATGGTGTCGGTCAGTTTTCCCTGAAAGACCTCTTTTCCCGCAAGGACATCCGCGATGCCGTTTCCGCCCTCCATGCCGCCCTGCCATGCGTACACCACCGCCCGGATGTGCGGGCTGCTCTCAACGAAATCCATGTCGATAATGTTCGAGACATTCAGCACTACGATGACATTTTCAAACTGGCTGCATACACACTGAAGCATCTCCTGCTCTGCCCCGGTCAGATAATAGCTGCCTTCCTCCGCCGCATTGTCCTTGTCCTCGCCCGCTGTCCGCCCGATCACCACGAGCGCCTTGTTGGATACTGCAGCCGCCTCCGCCGCCAGTGCCTGCGTCACGGGCATCTCCTGCTGGCACCACGGCTCGCACGCCCAGCCGCCCCCGCCGTTGTCAAACGGATTCTCTGCAATCCACTTCTCATAGCAGTCTGCCAGTTTTTCGTTGATGTTGACGCCGTTGTCCCGAAGCCCGCCCAGCAGATTTGTGGTGTACGGCACATTCACCCCGCCGCCAGACCCCGTCCCGCTCCTGTAATAATCTTTCTGGCATCTTCCAAACACCGCCACCTTGTCCTTTGCTGTAAACGGAAGGACCGCATTTTCATTTTTCAGCAGAACGGCCCCCTGTGCGGCTGCCCTTCTGCACCATACTGAAATTTGATTTTCCATAGTTATACCCTCACTTATAAAAACGTTTTTATTTTTGTTCAGCATAACAT
>VSNR01000153.1 GCA_009774345.1 Lachnospiraceae bacterium
CAGTTATTTTCTACAGAATCAAAAACCTGCGTGAAGATGCCGATCTGACACAGACAGAACTCAGCCAGCATCTTAATGTATCCCAGCGCGCCTACTCTCATTACGAGAACGGTACACGGGGTATTCCAACCAATATTTTGATTGCTATTGCTGACTACTACCATGTGAGTATCGACTATCTCCTAGAGCGCACCAACCGCAAAAACTAAATGAAAAAACGACGAGATTTCAAACACTCGTTGTTTTTTCTTATAATTTATTCTGCGTGATATCCTTATATCCCTCGCCAAAGATCTCACTCGCAGAGGATACAATCATAAATGCGGAGGCATCCTCGTCCTTTACGACCTCCTCAAGTTTGGGATATACCTGCTTTCTCGTGACGATCATCAGCATCTCCTTTGGCGCATTCGTGTAGGCGCCCTTTGCCGGGATAATGGTCGCCGTGAGATCGAGCTCGCCAAACAGCCGCTGTTTCACCTGCTCTGGCTTATCACAGATCACGAAAATCATCTTTGCCTCATCCGAGCCATATAAGATCTTATCCATCACAATAGAATCTGTAATCACCGCAATACCTGCATAAAAAGCTACCGTCAGATCTTGAAAAACCATCCATGATGCAAGGATTACCATACTGTCGAAAGCCAGAAATAATATATTGGTCTTGATATGCCTGCGCTTGGTACGAACCACCTTGACAATGATATCAATGCCGCCTGTCGTTGCCCCCGCCTTGAACACGAGCGCCAGCGCAACGCCAATCAATGCCCCGCCAATCACCGCGGCAATCAGCAGATCATCGGTCACTGCCCCGTAAGTAGCAAGGGAGTTGATAAAGACGGTAATCAGCGCCAGTGCATACATGGTTGAACAGATAAACCGCCATCCAAACTTCCACAGCCCCAGCAGTACGATCGGGATATTGATCATCATATTGACTGTACCAGTCGGTATCTTGGTAAAACGGTTCACTAAGATCGAAATGCCCGTCACGCCTCCGGGCGCAATATTGTTCGGGTCCAGAAATAAACTAATAGCAACGGCGTAGATCACTGCCGCTGCTGTCAGTATCACATAATTTTTCAGGTTTTTTACTGCTGCTTCTTTCATAACACCTCGCGAGATTGGAAGATTAGATATTTGTCCTTACCTGCTTTGGCTGATAGCCCTTCTCCTCGAGTGCCTTGATAATTTGATTCTTATGTTCTGTGCCAAAGGTTTCCAGTGTGATGCGCAATTCTACTGCCGCATTTCTGTTAATGGAGACAAACTGGTTGTGTTCAAGCTTGATCACATTGCCATTCTGCGACGCAATGACCTCTGATACCTTGGTCAGCTCACCCGGCTTATCTGGCAGCAGCACAGAGACGGTGAAAATCCTGTCTCTGAAAATCAGTCCCTGCTGTACTACCGACGACATCGTGATGATGTCCATATTGCCGCCGCTCAAAATCGAGACAATCCGCTTGTTTTGTACATCGAGATGACGCAGTGCCGCCACGGTAAGAAGCCCTGAATTTTCGACGATCATCTTGTGGTTTTCCACAATGTCAAGGAAAGAAACCACCAGTTCCTCGTCCGGTACGGTCACAATCTCATCTATATTATCCCGAATAAAGGGAAAAATATTCTTCCCGGGCGTTTTCACTGCTGTGCCGTCTGCGATGGTGTTGACGCCGGGAAGTGTGACCACCTCTCCTGCCTTTAAGGATTCCTGCATGCAGTTGGCGCCTGCGGGTTCCACGCCGATCACCTTGATCTTGGGATTGAGCAGTTTGGCAAGCGTCGATACCCCTGTTGCAAGACCGCCGCCGCCAATCGGTACTAAGATGATATCTACCAATGGCAGTTCTTTAAATATTTCCATTGCAATCGTCCCCTGCCCCGTCGCAACGGTCAGGTCGTCAAACGGATGAATAAACGTATATCCGTGCTCCTCCGCGAGCTGATACGCATACTCGCAGGCCTCATCATAGACATCGCCTTTTAGAATCACCTCTGCGCCATAACTTTTGGTGCGGTTTACCTTCATGAGCGGTGTCGTCGTGGGCATCACAATCACTGCCTTGACGCCATATTTTTTTGCGGCGTAGGCGACGCCTTGGGCGTGATTGCCTGCGGATGCAGTGATCAACCCCTTCTCGCGCTCTTCCGGCGAGAGTGTGCTTATTTTATAGTATGCACCTCTGAGCTTATATGCGCCTGTGAGCTGCATATTTTCAGGCTTGAGATAGACTTTGTTGCCGGTCTGGCCGCTCAGGTACTCACTGTAGATCAGCTTTGTCTCTGATGTGACTTTCTTCACAATCTCGGATGCCTCTTCAAATTTTTCAAGTGTAAGCATATCTGACATTTTTTTCTCCCCTATCACTTCCAGAAAAACCATTTTCTTTTCTTGGATTTCTCTACTTCTTCCGCCGGGCTGTCCTCCTCTGCGCTCTGTACCGCGGACGTGTCATTTTCATTGGAATCTTCTGTGCTGCCTAGCAGACAGCTGAAAAAGGACTTCTCCGGCACGGCATCTGCCGCAGACGCTTCTGGTTCAGAAGTTTCCGATGCAAAACTTTCTGGTGCAATATTTTCCGATTCAGAAGTTTCCTGTGCAAATGTTTCCTGTACTGGTGTCTCTGGCGCAGCGGTCTCAATGGCTGATGCCTGCGTTGCGACAGCCTCATCGGACGTCTCCTCCGCGCTTGGGTCTGGCTTGACATCAAACAGGGCATTGACAAATTCATTCGCGTTAAACTTCTGCAAGTCCTCTATCGTCTCACCGACACCGATATATTTTACCGGCACATTCAGCTCTGACTGTATCGCCACTGCGATGCCGCCCTTTGCCGTTCCGTCCATTTTGGTGAGAATGACGCCTGTGAGATTTGCCACCTCGCCAAACTCTCTCGCCTGTGCGAGCGCATTCTGCCCGGTGGTGCCGTCCAGCACGATCAGATTTTCCCGGTGCGCGTTTGGAAATTCCCGGTCAATGATGCGGTTCATCTTCTTGAGCTCTTCCATCAGGTTTTTCTTGTTGTGGAGGCGCCCTGCGGTATCACAGATCAGCACATCCACATTTCTAGCCTTTGCCGCATTGACGGCATCAAATATCACAGAAGCCGGGTCCGCGCCGTCAGTTCCGCCAATCATGTCCACCCCTGCGCGGTGCGCCCACTCTGCGAGCTGGTCTCCGGCAGCCGCCCGAAAAGTATCCGCGGCGGCAATCAGTACCTTCTTGCCCTGTCTTTTCAAGATACCTGCAAGCTTTCCGACAGAGGTTGTCTTCCCGACACCGTTGACTCCTATGATAAAAATAACAGACTGTTCCTTCTCAAAGTCATATGCGGTCTCTCCGACACGCATCTGCTCCTTGATACTCTCAACCAACAGCTCCTTGCACTCCGATGGATGCCGCAGATGCTTCTTTTTCACTTCCTCCTTCATGCGCTCGATAATATCATTGGTCGCATTGACACCGATATCACCCATAATCAGGATTTCCTCTAGCTCCTCATAGAAGTCGTCGTCAATCTCAGATGCGCCGTAGAACACCGCATCAATCCCTGCCACAATATTATCTCTTGTCTTTGTCAGTCCTTCTTTTAGACGGCTGAAAAATCCCTTTTTCTCCTCTGCCATCAGTGCGCCCCCTTTATTGAAATAATTCTTATGATTCTTCCCAGTTATGATATACTGCCTGTACGTCGTCGTCCTCGTCAAGCATGTCTAACGTCCTGTTTAAATTCTTTACAGCAGTCTCATCTGTGAGCGAAACATAGTTCTGCGGTATCATCGTGACTTCTGCATTTGCCATCTCGATGTGATTGTCCTGAAGCGCCTTGTATACTGCGTCAAAATCCTCCGGCATGGTGAGAATCTCAAAGCTGTCTTCCTCCTCTGCAAAGTCCTCCGCGCCCGCGTCAAGCGCAATCATCATCAGATCATCCGCACTCATAGCACACTCTTCTTTGTCAATGATAATCTGTCCCTTCTCATCAAACATGAAAGAGACGCACCCCTGCGTACCGATACTGCCGTTTCCTTTTGTGAATGCACTTCTGACATTTGCCGCGGTCCGGTTCTTGTTGTCTGTCAATGCCTCCACAATGATTGCAATGCCGTTGGGACCATATCCCTCATATGTAACGTGCTCGTAATTTACTGCATTCCCGTCCCCGGCAGCCTTCTTGATACCGCGGTCAATCGTATCATTTGGCATGTTGTTTGCCTTTGCTTTGGCAATCACCTGCGCCAGCTTGAAATTATTGGCAGGATCGGGACCTCCCTCCTTCACTGCGACTGCGATCTCTCGCCCGATGATCGTAAAAATCTTCCCCTTCGCCGCATCGTTCTTCTCTTTTTTGTGTTTAATGTTTGCAAATTTTGAATGTCCTGACATGTTTTTTCTCCTTTAACTTCTTGATTTCTTAGTATCTTTGATCTATGTATTTTCCAAGGCGCCTTCGTCCGTCTCTGCTTCCGGCTCCTCTTTTGCAGCTTTTGTGACCAGCACGGATTGTATCACATTTTTCTCCACTTTTACAATCTTAAACAGATACCCGTCGATCTCGATCTCAGAGTTTTCGTCCTCGTCTGGTATCCGGTCCAGCTTGGAGATCAGATATCCGTTGAGCGTCTCAAACTCCGTCTCGCCAAACGAAATGTCAAATCGTGACGCCAAATCCTCAAGCTTCGTGATTCCTTCTATGACATACTCATTCTCGCCCTTCTCCTCGATATGATTCTCCTCCGGGTCATACTCATCCATAATATTGCCGACAATCTCCTCCAGAATATCCTCCATCGTCACCAGACCAGAGGTCTGTCCGTACTCGTCCATGACGATCACCATCTGGTTCTTGCCTGACTGCATACTTCGGAACAAATCGTCAATATTCTTGGTCTCCGGCACAAACACAGCCTCTCTTAAAAGCCCTTCCACTGTTCCGACTGGCTGATTCAGACTCTCGTCATTGGTATGTGCCCGCATAGCATCCTTCAAGTACAGTACACCGACAATGTGGTCAAGGTTTTCTTCATAGACTGGATATCTGCTGTTGCTCTCTTCCAGCATAAATCCAAGTGCATCCTTAAACGGCATCGAACTGTCGATCGCCATGATATGATTGCGGTGTGTCATGATATCGTTTGCCTTCTTGTCACCAAATTCAAAGATATTGGTGATCATCTCTACCTCTCCGGCTTCAAAGACGCCATGCTCATGCCCCTCTGCCACCATCGAGATGATTTCCTCCTCCGTGACATCCACCTGTTCATCCTCATTGCGCAGGCCAAAGAGCCGCAGCAGGCCATTTGCAGAGACTGCGATAATCCCTGTGAGCGGATACAGCATCGTTCTCAGAAACTGTATCGGGCGTATGAATCTGTACGCCCACGCATCCGAGTATTTCTGTGCGAGCTTTTTAGGCAGCAGAATGCCAAAGGTAAGTATCACATACATGAGCAGGACTGCCGCCAGAATAAGTGCCATCCAGCCCAGAAAAGTCTCACTGGCCTCTTGCAGCAGAGAGAGCCGCTCAAGCGCTTTGCGAAGCACCGCAGTCCATCTTGGCAGGAAGAAATAGCCCATCACCAGCTCAATCAGCGTTGTAATCATCTGAATCGAATTGACATAGATGGTCGCGCGCTCTATGATACGGTTCAAAAGAATGGACTTTTTGTCCTTCTCCTCCTCCGCCCTGCGGCTGATTTCCTTTTCATTCATCAGGACGATTGCCTTGTTAAAGCCCACAAGAACTGCCTCAATAAACAGCATCACCAAAAACAATATCACACTACCGGCCGAAGCCGCTCCGTCGTCCATATTCTACTTTCTCTCCTTTTCACTTTTGAATCTTAATAAAATTTTTACGCGCGCAGTATATTTCCCGTGTGCATAAAAACAGAAGGTGTAAACTGCTTCTTTTGCAGACTACACCTTACTAATATAACATTACTATTGATAAACGTCAATATCCAAAGCCCTATGTATCAAGCTCAAGACTAATCTGTAAGGCTCTGTTGACTCTTTGCATGATTGGCGAGTCGAGATGGCACACCTTATCTTTCAGACGTTTCTTATCTATGGTTCTCAACTGTTCGAGCAGGATGACCGAATCCTTTACCATATCGTAATGTCCCGCATTCAGCTCTATATGCGTAGGCAGGTTCGCCTTGTTCATCTTGGATGTGATCGCCGCACAGATCACGGTCGGGCTGTGCTTATTTCCCACATCATTCTGTATGATCAGCACCGGTCTCACGCCCCCTTGTTCAGAGCCTACCACCGGTCTTAAATCTGCGTAATAAATATCTCCTCTTCTCATTCTCATACACCTCTCTGTTGTTGTATGATACTATTTTTTCCAGCGGAGAAATTTTTATACAATGCAGCGCACAAAAAATGCACTATTCGAAAATTAATGTTCCATCCTGCTTGTAAATCCTTGGTATGCGCTTCCCGATATCACAGGCAAGCTCATAGTTAAATCTGCCCGACAGTTCCCCAAGCTCCTCCATCGTAATACAGGCTGTATTGTCCGTTCCGATCAGCGTCACCTGATCTCCCACGCAGACTGGCTGCGCAATGTCAGTGACATCAATCATAAGCTGGTCCATGCAGACACGCCCTGCGATCGGCACCCGCTGCCCTTTGATCAGCACATGCCCTATATTCGAAAGGCTTCTTGGATACCCGTCTCCATATCCGATACAGATCGTCGCCACTCTTGTATCCCGCTCTGTCGTAAAGGTTCCGCCATAACTGATTTCCTGCCCGGCAGGAACCGTCTTGACATACACAACGCGCGATTTTAACGACAGCATGGGCTTTAACTGTATTTTATCATCTGCCTGCACCTCATCAGACGGCCACAATCCATACAGAATAATGCCCGCCCGCACCGCGTCCATCTGCGCCTCCGGCATTTCGATAATGCCTGCGCTGTTTGAGCAGTGTTTCATTGGAATCTTGATATCCAGCTCCCGCTCAATCCGCTCCACATAGTCCTGAAACAGCGTCATCTGACGATACGCTTTCGTGCGGTCTGCCTCGTCTGCTGTCGCAAAGTGTGTAAAAATGCCCTCAATCTCCAATCCGGGCAGCGCTTGAATCTGTCTGATGAGTGCCAGACCTTCCTCGTCAGGATGTATGCCTATCCGGGTCATGCCTGTGTCGATCTTAATGTGCACGCTGCACTGCTTTCCATGCTTTACAGCAGCCTTAGACAGCTCCTGTGCCGTCTCAAGTGTAAAGACAGTAGAGCGCACCCCCTCACAAACCAGACGTTCATAGCTGTATGGAAACGTATATCCTAAGATCAGAAGCGGCTTGCAGACCCCCTCTTCCTTCAACGCGAATGCCTCCTCCGCAGTGGCAACCGCATAGCCCCATACCTGATTGTCACGTTCCAGCATCCGCGCAATCTGCCCGGCGCCGTGTCCGTATCCGTCTGTCTTTAAGACTGCTATAATCTGTGTTGTACGATCGATGCTTTTCTTAATTTCTTCTATATTAAAGAGCAATGCATCCAGATCAATCTCCGCCCAAGCCCTGTCATAATGTTTCATGCGTTTTAACTCTCCATTTCCTATGATGTAATATTTTTTAGCGATTTTATGATATCCTGTGCCAAGATAAAATATGCAGAAGTCCTCTTTCTCGCATCATCTCCGGCAAGTCCATGTGCATACGTCCCCATCACTGCTGCCTCAAACCCGCTGAATCCCTGTGCCAAAAGCCCTGCTATAATCCCTGTGAGCACATCCCCGGAACCCGCTGTTGCCATCCCGTCATTCCCGCTTCCATTCAGATAGGTCAGTTTCCCTCTCTTGGTCACGATGGAGCGGGCGTCTTTGCATACCAGAGAGATATCATACTTTTTGGTAAACGCTTTGCAGCTGCCAATCATATCCTTCTTGATCTCTGTCACAGGACATTTCTTCAATCTGGCAAATTCTCCCAGATGCGGTGTAAAGATCACATCATTGTCCTTTTTTTTGTGCCCATATTCAAACATCCTCAGAAGCTCTTCCTTCTGTGATAGTATATTCAGCGCGTCCGCATCAAGTACCAGCGGTTTGTCACATAGTTCAAGCGTCATTTCCAAGATCGCATTTGCCTTTGCTGACAGGGAGAGCCCCGGGCCGACCGCAGTCACATCTGCCCATTCGATCGCCGACCGCAGTGTATCGAAATCTTCCTCGCACAAGTCTTCCCCATAGGTATCCACAATCGCCTCCGGCAGCTTTTTCAGCAGACTGTCACGGTTCTCGGATGCGGTAAAAATCCGAACCATCCCCGCCCCGGACCGATACGCACTCAAAGCGGAGAGAAAACATGCCCCACCCATATTCCTGCTGCCAGCAATCAAAAGCAGCTTCCCAAACGTTCCCTTATTGCCTGCGGGATTCCGCTCTGGGAACCGAAGATCCTCCCTCACATCCGTAAAGGTGACAACGCCTGTCCTCTTGTTCTCTGTCACTGCATGAGGAATGCCAATCGGCACACAGAGGACTTCGCCGGCACAGGAAGCCCCCGGATACAGCATCAGTCCCAGTTTTCTGTACGCAAATGTGACGGTCATGTCCGCCTTCACAGCGCACCCCATAATGCGCCCGTCATCTGCATTGACGCCTGAAGGGATATCGATCGCTACGATCTTTGCCTTCGACGCATTGACCGCCTCGACTGCCTTTCTGTATTTGCCCTCAATCTCACGTGTAATGCCGATTCCAAACAGGGCATCGACAATCACATCATACAAGATATTGCCCACCCCGTAGTGAATTGGAATCTTTAACTTTTTCGCCGTCTCAAGCTGTACTTCCGCCTCTTTTGACAGTTTCGCACAGTCACCGACCATATTGATCTCCGCACGGACACCTTCCTCCTGAAGAATCCTCGCGACCGCGATGCCGTCGCCGCCATTATTGCCGCTGCCTGCCATGATGCCCACATAGATGTCCCTGCCAAACCGTTCGAGGATCACTCTGGCTGTCTCTAGCGCGGCGCGCTCCATCAAAACAAGGGATTCTATGCCGTATTCCTCAATTGCCATCTGGTCACAGGCTTTCATTTCCGCCGATGTCAACACATATTCCATAAGCCCTCCCATCCGAAAAACTCCCTGACAGCTATTCCTGTCGGGGAGTTTTTCCGCCAATCAAATCTTTTTCCTTATTTAATACATTTTTGGGGTTGTATTTCATATCAAACATATCAATGACATCTGGTCCGAATATATCATGCATATACTGATACATCTCATCATTCCAGATCTCTTTCTGCTGCCTGAGGATAATCTTTTTCTTGAGCTGTACCTTAAAGTCGGAAACCCACTGGTTGATCTCATTGATATCCCGGACATTCTGCTGTATCCTGCCATAACACACCCGCATACTCGCCAGCATCAGCGCCAGATTCGCCTCATCAATCTGTTTGGGAATCTCCATCAGCTCATCATTGTAGTCCTCCATCTTCTGCTTGGCATCCTCAATCATGCGCTTATTCTCCTCCATCTTTTTTTCTTTTGCAGAACTGTCTGGAAGCTCCATGATCGACACGATTTCCTGCATCAGCTTCTTTTTGAATGCAGCGAGACTCTTTAGCTCCGTATTCAGTTTTCCCTGACGTTTGAGCACTTCATTGAGTTCATCCTCAAGCCGCTTGATTTCCTCATTTTCTCCCGCCTGTGTAAACAGCTTGTGCCATTGGTTGTCAAGCGTCAGAATCGGTATCTTTTTACCGACTAATGCCTCCCGAAAGACCTCATCTTCCTGTTCCATCCTATAACCCTCTTTCCTATTATTATCATTGGTTCATAATACCATACGATAGCTTCATAAGACTGTCGGAAAGGTGTACATTCTCCACAACGATGCTTTCCGGCACATTCAAATCCACATGCGCAAAATTCCAAATGGCTTTGATATTGCACCTGACAAGCAGTTCAGCGGTCTTGACAGCGCCGTCCTTTGGTATGGTGAGCACTGCGATATCAATATCGTTCTCTCTGATAAACCGCTCTATGTTCTCCACAGGCTGCACTGCAATTCCCCTGAGCTCCTTACCATACAATGCAGGATTTTTGTCAAATATTCCTCTCAGAATAAAGCCCCTGCGCTCAAAATTCATATAATTTGCAAGCGCCTGCCCCAGATTTCCCGCACCTATGATAATCAGATTATGTGTTTTGTTGAGTCCGAGTATCTTTGCAATCTCATCATACAAATACTCTACATTATAACCGTATCCCTGCTGACCAAAACCTCCAAAATTATTAAAGTCTTGCCGAATCTGCGACGCAGTAACCTTCATCAGCTTACTCAAATCCTGTGATGATATCCGCTCGATACCACTGTCCTTTAGCTCACCCAGATACCTGTAATATCTGGGAAGCCTCGAGACAACCGCCTGTGATATATTCTTATCATCCACGAGTACCTACCTCCATATACATAGTTGCCAAAAAAATAACAAAATATATAGCATAAGTATACAATATTGTTAAATGATTGTCAAATATTTTGCTGATAAACCAATTG
>VSNR01000154.1 GCA_009774345.1 Lachnospiraceae bacterium
ACACTTATCATATAAAAATTTGGAATAAATAACAAGTGGCTTTTTGATAAAAAATAATTAAATATACGTCAAAAAATAAAAGATAAATAAAAAATGTCAGAATTGCTTTTCTTTTGCAAGATTTTTAGTTAAAATGTCATGTGGATATAATAGATGGGAATGTATCGGATGCATCATTTACCAGATGTGTTAGAAAGGGAAAAATATGAAAAACAGACAAAGAAAAATGGCTGTGCTATTATGTGTGACACTGTCGGCATTGGCTTTCGGCGGCTGTGGGCAGACTGCGGTGGAGGCGACTGCGGAGGATGTGGCGGTTGTCAAGACAGCAAATCCTGAGGTTGGCGATCTGAAATTAAGTGCGAATTTCATCGCGACCATCAATCCTGACGAATCCGTGTATGTGATACCCAAGGCGACTGCGGAGGTGCTAGAAGTCAAGGTTGAGGCAGGGGATGTTGTGGAGGAAGGGGACGTGCTGGCAGTGCTCGATGACACGATGGCGCAGATCTCCATGAAATCAGCGCAGATTCAGCTGGATAATGCAAAACACGCCTACAACCTACAGTATGGAGAGGGTGCTTCGACTCTGAATGACATGAAGTCAGACAACACAATCTCTCAGGCGGAAGACGGTGTCAACAAATTGCAGGAAAGCATGGTAGATGCGATGGATAACCTTCAGAAAGCGAAGGATAAGCTGAAAGAGAAGGAAGATGAGCTGGCGGATTTGAAGGTGGAGTATGATTTCAGGGATGATGTCGATGAAATCAAGGATTACGCAGATACCTTTGATAAGAATACACCGCAGGGCGCTGCGGATTATGCGGCAGTCATGCAGCGGTATCAGACAGCCGCCACGGAGGTAAAGACGGTAGAGGGCGCCATCACACAATACAAATCGACGATTGACCAGCTAGAAGGCACGATTGAGGAGCTGCAAGACAATATTGACAGCACCTATGATTCCTACAGTCAGGCGGTGACTTCCACCAATATCAGCAATGGCGAACTGCTTGAGGAGCAGAAGAAAACATCGCAGAACAGCATCTCCGCGGCACAGCTCCAGATTGATCAGGTGAAGGAAAATCTTGAGGGATACACGATCACAGCAACGATCTCAGGCGTGATCGAGACCGTGAATCTAAAGGAACATGATTTTGCGACCTCGAGCAATCCTGCATTTGTCATTTCCAACAAAAATACAATGACTGCAACGTACTATGTCAGCGAGGATGTGCGCAATACATTTGCCATAGGACAGAAGATCTCGCTGGAAAAGGACAATAAACTTTATGACGGTGAAGTGATAGAGATCGGAAGTGCGCTGGATGCACAGACTGGATTGTTCAAGATCAAGGCGGCTGTCAAGGGAGATACCTCCGGGTTATTATCAGGAACCAAAGCGACGGTTACGACAGATACGTACCACGAGAAAAATGTGGTGATCATTCCCTATGATTCGGTGTATTATGATGGCGCACAGGCGTATGTGTACACGGCTGTGAATGGCAAAGCTTGGCGGACAGAGGTTGTGACAGGGCTTTATGACACAGAGCGGATTGTGATCACGGAGGGACTGACCAAAGAGGATACGATCATTACAACGTGGTCTGCCCAGCTGCGTGACGGCGTGGACATTGCCACAGGCGAGAACAAAGCAGACACTGATAATAGTACACAGGAATAAGGAGGGCGTAAGCGATGAGTTCCTTGACCAAGCTGGCCCTGAAGCGGCCTGTTTCGGCACTGTTGATCGTGCTGGCATTGTTTGTGTTTGGCATTGGCTCTGTGTTTGGTTTCAAGATGGAGCTGACACCGGACATGGAGATGCCCATGCTGTTTGTCATGACGATCTATCAGGGCGGAGATCCAACGACTACGGAGGAGCTGGTGACGAAAATTATAGAAGATGCCGGAAAGACGCTTTCCGGTGTGGATTCCGTGACATCGCAGACGATGGAAAACATGTCGCTTGTCATGTTCTCATATGAGTATGGTACGGATACAGATGATGCGTATGCAGATCTTCGAAGTGCGATCGATACAGCATCCTTGCGGCTGCCGGACGATGCACAGGACCCGGTCATTATCCAGATGGATATGAATGCGCAGGATATGATGACCTTGTCGATTACTTCGACGGGAGATACCGATGTGCTGGCATTTGTGGAGGATGAGTTGCAGCCAGAACTTGACCGGCTCTCTGATGTGGCACAAGTCACAGTTTCAGGCGGTGAGCAGGATTATATTCGGATACAGCTCCATCAGGACAAGATGCAGCAGTACGGCGTGACGATGGCAAATATTAAGACCTATATCACGACAACGGATTTTACGATACCGATCGGCAGTGTCGAGCAGGGAGCACAGAGTATCAGTGCATCGGCTTCTTCCAAACCGACAAATCTGATGGATTTGCAAAAGATTCCGATCATAACAAACCGTGGAACGACCATTTCCCTGTCAGATATCGCGACAGTGTCGATGTCTTCTATGGCAAACAGCAGTATCAGCCGTTTTAATGGGCAGGAAAGCATCAGTGTAGGCATCGCGAAGGTGCAGAGTGAAGGTACTGTCGATGTGTCCAATCATGTCAAATCGTTGATTAAGCGGGTGGGCGCCAAAAATTCTGCGATACAGATTTCTGTGGCGTACGATGCGGCGGACAGCATTAAGTCCTCTCTGAGCTCTGTGGCACAAACACTTGTACTTGGTGTTCTTTTTTCCATGCTTGTGCTGTTTATCTTCTTTGGAGATATCAAAGCCAGCCTGATCGTGGGAAGCTCGATGCCGATCTCCCTTCTTGCAACGCTGATTTTTATGAGTTTTGCAGGCTTTTCACTGAATGTTGTCACGATGGGCGCGCTGGTGATTGCCATTGGTATGATGGTGGACTCCTCGATTGTCGTATTGGAGAGCTGTTTCCGGCTCAAAGATGAGCGGCCGGACTTCAAGGATGCTGCGATGGCAGGAACGAAAGTCGTCGTTTCCTCTGTATCGGCATCGACGATCACGACGGTCGTTGTATACTTTCCGCTTGCAACCATGAAGGGGCTGGCTGGACAGTTATTTTCCCAGTTGGGATTTACGATTATCTTTGCGATGATGTCTTCCCTGATCGTGGCGATCACACTTATCCCGATTTTCTTTTGGAAATACAGACCCAAAGAAAAGAAGAACACACTGGCAAACCGCATGGTAGGACATGTAGGAAATGGATACAAGACCCTCTTGCGGCATATTATGCTGAAAAAGAAAACCGTCATGATGGTGTCTGTGCTGCTTTTGGTGCTGGCTTTTGTGCTGGCGGGACAGCTTGACACGGAGTTAATGTCAGCTACAGGTCTGGATAACATGAGTATTACGATCGAACAGCGGGCAGGAACGAGGCTTGAGGTTGTCGATGAAAATATACAGTTTATCGAGCAGATGATTATTGACGACCCGGATTTTGACGGCTGTAATCTGACGGTCAGCGGTTCCTCTGCGACGATCACAGCATATCCGTCTGACACCTGCACAAAGAGCGTCAATCAGCTTGTGGACGAATACAATAAAAAGCTCAAGGATACAACCAACATGAGCATCATTGTCTCTGCGGCGGGCAGCGGCATGTCGTCTATGATGAGTGTCATGGCAAGTACAGAAGTCGATCTGAGCGGCGATCATATTGAGGACTTAAAAAAAGCGGCGAGAAAGGTTGAGGCAATCATGCTCGACACGCCGGGTGTAATCAAGACTTCCAGCAATCTCACCTCGGATGCGACACAGGCAAAAATACAGATTGATCCGTTGAAATGTATGAATGTCGGTCTCACAGCGGTGCAGGTGGCAAGCGAGATGTACAATGCCAGCAGCGGTGTGGAGGTCATGGATATGACCATTGGCACAGAGGAGTATACAGTGCGTATGGAGTATCCAGAGGACAGCTATGTGGATATGAACCAGCTTTTGAATCTTGCGATTGCTACGCCGGCAGGCAGCATGGTTACGGTGAAAGATGTCGCAAAGGCTGTGTACTCGGATGTACCGAACACGCTTGTGCGTGAGGACGGCAAATATCAGGTAGCGATTGTGGCATACACGACAGAAGCTGCAAAATTTACGGCGCAGCAGGCAATTATCACGGCAGTGGATACTGCGGAAAAAGATGGTGCATTCCCGGCAGGCGTAGGGCAGACGCAGAGTATGATGAACGAAATGATAATGGAAGAATTTACGGCGATTGGAATGGCAATTCTCACGGCTGTTTTCTTGATTTTCCTCGTCATGGCAATGCAGTTTGAGTCTCCTATTTTCTCGCTGATGGTCATGCTGAGTATACCGTTTAGTTTGATCGGGTCGTTCTTCCTGCTGTTTATATCAGGTTCGACGCTGAATATGACTTCTCTGATGGGTGTGCTGATGCTGGTAGGTATCGTGGTGAACAATGGTATTCTGTATGTCGATACGACCAATCAGTTAAAAGAAACGATGTCTTTGAATGACGCGCTGATGGAGAGCGGCAGGCTGCGTCTGAGACCGATCTTGATGACGACGCTGACGACGATTCTCTCCATGCTGCCTATGATCTTTACCAGCAACGAAAATGCAGCGATGATGAAAGGTATGTCGCTGATTATCGTTGGCGGTCTGATCACGTCTACTTTATTGATTTTATTACTGCTGCCCAGCTTTTATCTGCTGATGAGCAAACAGGGCAGAAAAGAGGCAAAGGAAAGGAGACGGCAGAAGCGTTTGAAACGGCGTGCTGCAAAAAATAAAAATTCTTAATAAAATCAAGCGTGTTTGAGAAAAAGTTTCAAACACGCTTTTTAGTGTGCCAGCATATCTTCAATAAAGATACCATAGCCTTTCGTGCTGTCCTGCACAAGCACATGCGTGACTGCGCCGACAAACCGTCCGTTTTGTATGATGGGCGCACCGCTCATTCCCTGAACGATTCCCCCTGTCAGCGACAGAAGCTCCGAGTCTGTGACTTCCAGTGAGATCTGGCGGTTTACCGCATCTTTTCCCGGTGTCAGCTTCGTCAGCTCGATGTCATAATATTTGGCTTCACCGTTGATCGTGCACAGGATTTGTGCCGGACCTGTGGACACTTCCTGTTTTAATGCAATGGGCAGCGGGGGACTGTTGAGCGTATATTCATTTAACATCTCTGCATTTGCCATGCCGTAAATGCCCTGAATGGTATTGTCCACAATCACGCCGGAGACCTGATCGGGTTTGTATTCAATCACCCCCGTCAGTTCCCCCGGATTGCCGCGCTCACCGCGCTTGACTGCCACAATCTCTGTGTGGTACAAAAGTCCGCTGCCAAGCTTTAAGAGCTCTCCCGTATCCATGTCATTGATGCCGTGTCCCAGCGCGCCAAAACGGTTCTGGGCATCAATGTAGGTCATTGTGCCGATGCCCTGCGCGCTGTCCCGGAGCCATGCCCCCATTTTATAGACGTTGTTTTCGTCTGTTTCCGGCTTAATCTTCACCTGTATCAGTTCGTCTTTTCTGGAAACCTGAAAAATAATTTCTTCCCCGTTTCCGTTCTCCACATAGGTTCGTATCTGCTTTTTGTCATTGATTGCCACACCGTCCATCGCGGTCAGATAATCCCCGGATTGCAGTTTGTATTCGGAGGGGGCGTGCTTGTCGCCGCCTGCGCCCTCAAAGCTGCCAGTATCTACCACCAGTACGCCCTGTGTTTTCACATAGATGCCGATAGGGCGCCCGACTGGTGTCAGCATGGTGTTCTCGATGACCTGTATGTCCACATCCTTGAGCGGCAGCAGCCCAAATAGCTTTAGCCGCATCTGATAGGAGCTGGTGGTCTCGCCGGCTACGATCGTCAGCGGCTGGTTGAGTGCCAGTACCGTCTCAGAGTCTGTGCTTAGAATCCCGGATGCAGGAACACGCAGATTGATCTCCTCGCTTGTTCCTGCTTTTACACTAATCGTACTAGGTACACTGCTCTGATAATATGCATAGGTTGCCCAGCAGAACAGCCCGATCGCAAACCCCAGCAAAACATATAAAAATAAAAGATATCGCTGTCTGATTTTTTCTGTTTTCATCCATTCACTACCTTACTTCGCGCTATTGTACGAATGTAGTATATGGATTTTTTGATAAAATAAACGTGTTTCTTTTGAACAAAAATTTTGATATGACAAGGTACTTGTTAATTGGCAAAGGCTTCTGTATAATGGGGATATAGGGGGAATGGTTATGGGAATCTATCTGAATCCGGGCAATAAAAGTTTTCAGGAATCGGTCTGTTCCGAGATCTATGTAGATAAGACTGGTCTGATTGCATGTACCAACAAACTGCTCAATACAAGGGAAAAGTATGTCTGTATCAGCAGACCGCGGCGTTTTGGAAAATCCATGACATTAGAAATGTTAGCTGCCTATTATAGTTGTGGATGTGATTCGGCAGATTTATTCAGGGAATTTCGAATCGCATGTGATCAGAGTTTTCAAAAGCACTTGAATCAGCACAATGTAATTTATCTCAATATGCAGCAGTTTGTGATCGGTACAGAGAATCATGCTGTGATTCGTTCTTTGGAGCACAAGGTGCTTTGTGAGCTTTGGGAGGCATATGGTTCCTATATTCAGAACACGGACGCAGGGCTTGCGGATGCGCTTATGAGAATTTATGCAAAAACAGGAAAAACATTCATCATTTTGATTGATGAGTGGGATTGTGTGATGCGCGAACGTCAATATTCAGAGACAATGCAAAAGCAGTATTTGGACTTTCTGCGTAAACTCTTAAAGGATCAGCCCTATGTCGCGCTCGCCTATATGACAGGAATTTTGCCTGTTAAAAAACATGGACAGCATTCTGCACTGAATATGTTTTGGGAGTATTCCATGACAGACCCGTTTGTCTATGAGGAGTACACTGGTTTTACCGAGGAGGAAGTGAAAGCGCTGTGCAGTCAGTATGATATGGATTTTGGTGAGATCAGTAACTGGTACGATGGGTATTGTTTTCGAAAGTATAAGCACATTTATAATCCGAGGTCTGTAGTGGCGGCGATGAAAAGTCATGTGCTGTCGAATTACTGGACTTCGACAGAAACATATGAGGCGCTCAAAATATATATGGACATGGATTTTGACGGACTCAGGACGGACATTGTGCGGATGCTTGGAGGAGAGCGCATTGCGGTCAATACATTGAGTTTCCAGAATGACATGCGCAATTTTCAGATCAAAGATGATGTGCTCACACTGTTGATACATCTGGGATATCTGGCATATGATGCGGAGGCCAAGGAGGCATTTATTCCAAATAAGGAGATTATCGGAGAGTTTGAAAATGCGATGAGCGTCGGCGGCTGGTCAGAGGTGATGCGCGTTTTGAAAGCATCGGAAAAGCTTCTTGAGGATACCATTAAAGGAGATGCGGAGCGTGTCGCTGAAGGGCTTGACAGAGCACACATGGAAGCAGCTTCCATTTTGAATTACAATGATGAGAATGCTCTTGGGTGCGCGATTGGTCTTGCATATTACAGTGCAAGGAAAGATTATAAGATGATACGGGAATTTCCAACAGGACATGGGTTTGCAGATATTGTCTTTCTGCCACTGCCGCATACGAATCAGCCTGCGCTGGTTGTAGAGTTAAAATATCATAAGTCAGCAAAGACAGCCATACAGCAGATTAAGGACCGACAATATACACAGGCACTTGAAAATTATTTTGGAGAAATACTGCTTGTTGGAATCAATTATGACAAGGAGAATCCGAATAAACCACATCATTGTGTGATCGAGAAAATGACAAGAGAGGAGCAAGGGTAATGGACAAGAAAAATTTCAGTATGCCAATAGATCTAAAGCAGGTGACTGTCACGGATGCATTTTGGCACAGGGAGCAGGAGCTGGTGCGCAGGGAGGTGATTCCGTATCAGTGGGAGGCATTGAATGACCGCATTCCTGATGCGGCGCCAAGCTATTGCATGCATAATTTCCGCGCCGCAGGGCGCATGATGCAGGAAAAACGGAAGAAGGGCAGCGCCTATATAGCGCCTTCTTATACATTCCGAGGATTTGAGACATTGCCGGAAGACCCCAAAAATCCAGAACAGGACAAATTTTATGGTTTCGTATTTCAGGACAGTGATTTCAGCAAGTGGATTGAGGCTGTGGGCTATTCTCTTACCCAGCATCCAGATGCGCAGCTGGAGCAGACTGCGGACGAAGCGATCGACCTTGTGTGTGCTGCGCAGTTAGAGAACGGTTATCTGGACACATACTATATCATCAATGGCATGGACAGGGCATTTACCAATCTCAAAGATCATCATGAGCTGTACTGTCTGGGGCATTTGATTGAGGGTGCTGTTGCCTACTATCAGGCGACCGGAAAAGACAAACTTCTGAACGCGGCGCGGCGGTATGCTGATTATGCGGCATCCTGTTTTGGACCACAAAAAGACCAGTGCAAAGGATATCCCGGACACGAGATTGCGGAGATGGCACTGGTTCGTCTCTACGAGGTGACAGGGGAGGAGCGCTATCTGGAGCTTAGCCAGTTTTTTCTGAATCAGCGGGGGACAAAGCCTTATTATTTCGATGAGGAGGAGCAAAGACGCGCAGCGCTCGAAGGCAGAGCGGTTCAGTTGTCCGAGGAGGATGAGGGGGAGCGGTATGCGTACTATCAGGCGCATAAGCCTGTCCGTGAGCAGGAGGAGGCAGTGGGACATGCAGTCCGGGCAGTCTATCTCTATTCGGGGATGGCAGATGTGGCGCGTCTGACAGCAGATGATGCCATGTATGCCGCCTGTAAACGGCTTTGGGATAATATTGTGAGAGAGAAACTTTACGTGACGGGCGGCATCGGCGGCACAAGTCACGGGGAGGCATTCTCTTTTCCGTTTGATTTGCCAAACGATACGGCTTACTCAGAGACCTGCGCTGCGATAGGACTGGCATTTTTCGCCAGACGGATGCTTGAGATCAAGGCAGAAAGCCAGTATGCGGATGTCTGTGAACAGGCATTGTATAATACGGTGTTGAGCGGAATGGCACTCGATGGGAAGAGTTTTTTCTATGTGAATCCATTGGAGGTGGTGCCCGAGGCATGCCACAAAGATTTTTACAAGAGCCACGTAAAGCCTGTCCGGCAGAAATGGTTTGGCTGTGCCTGCTGCCCGCCGAATATTGCACGCATTGTCAGCTCGGTTGCCTCGTATGCCTACACGGAGCAGGAGGATACCCTTTGGTTTCATCTGTATATGGGGAGTGTGCTGACGAAAATGGTTGGCGGGCAGGAAGTGAATCTGTGTGTAGAGACCTCTATGCCGTGGAATGGCCATGTATCTGTCAAGCTTCACACGCAGGAGGCAGTCTCGTGTACTTTGGCGATGCGTCTTCCCGGGTGGAGTGTCAATGGTCGTGCGACTGTAGTCTGCGGCGGCGTATCCGCTGGTATTTCATGGGAAAAAGGCGGTAAAAATCTCTATGTTGTGCAGGGCAGTCTGACAGAAGTATCCGTGCAGGACGGCTACTTGCATCTGAGCGGAGCATGGCAGGATGGGGATTGTATTACATTGGACTTTGCGATGGAAGTACATATGGTGTCAGCGGACGAGCGCGTGCGCGAGGATCTTGGAAAGGCGGCGTTTATCAGGGGACCCGTCGTGTACTGCATGGAGGAGGCAGACAACGGTAAGGACTTACATCTGTACAGTGCAGATACAGCGCGGATTGGCGCAGACTGCCAGCATGTTGTGGTGGAAATGTCAGAGGAGCTGGGGCATCCAATGGCGGTGCTGAACGTACCGGGAAAACGGCGGCTGGTTTCACAGTCCGAGAAGAATACTTTGTATCGGAAATATGAGCCAGCGCAGTACGAGGAAGTGACGTTGAGAATGGTTCCGTACTATGCGTGGTGCAATCGCGGCGAAGGGGAAATGAGTGTGTGGGTGCGGTGTGATTAATAACAGGATATTGTTTTGAAACACGCTTTAGAGGCCATCCTTCCACGAATTTGTTACTTCTGCTTTACAGGTACTGTGTATCCTTTGAAAGCTACTAAAAAACATGGATTGGAAAAGTAATGAAAAAAGGTGTAAGGGCTTATTTAATGAATAGGGCTTTACACTTTTTTTATGTACAGCCACATACAGGATATGCAGAAGTAATAAGCAGATAAGAGCATACTTGTACTGGACTATTCATGAAATTCAACAATATCGTTTGGGGTGCAGTCCAGTGCATTGCACAGCCGTTCTAGCGTCAGCAGCGTGATATTTTTATTTTTCTTTAAGGAATCCAGTGTTTTGTTATCTAATACTTTGTCTTTAAGAAGTTTATATTGTGTAATTCCTTTCTCGTTCATTGTAGTCCACATTGGTCTGAAATCAATCATACAAATCACCCTATAATATACATTGCCATTTTTGTGCATTTATGATTATTATAATGGATATTTTTAAAAACAATATTGTGTATATAACCGCAATGATGTATAATAAATGACATCTCAATATT
>VSNR01000155.1 GCA_009774345.1 Lachnospiraceae bacterium
TGCTTAATATGTGGAACCTGCACTTGATATGTAACTGCATGTCTGATATTTTTTTCTTCATTGGTGCTCCTTTCTATTGTACGCTTTTTATCTTTCATAATGAGCTTGAAAAACCTCTCACTCCCACACAATCATCCGCCGCTCCGCGCTGCTTCCATTGTTTCTGTATGTTCCTGTTCCTTTGCGGATTCCATCCAGTATATCCACAAGCTTTTCAAAGGCTTCTTCGGTGCTGATCTTCCTGACATCCTGTACACTTTCGCCGGTCTTTCGACGGATATAGTCTGTGAGAATCCTGTAGTCTGCCGCCTCCTGCCCTTGCAGCAGGAAATAGGCAAACTGGATGTCGTGTTCTTCTGCCTTTTCACACTCGAGCACTTTCTGGGCGAAATAGTCTGTGATGTCCTTTGACAGGGTATTCTGCCCTGCGCAGGACCATGTGGCATTTGCCAGATTTACGGTGTCATACTCCGTCTGTATATCATAGAAATCCTTGTACTCCGTGCGCAGCACTGCGCCTTCTTTCAGCTTGAACCGGCACAGTTCGATTTCGTTTTTTCTGCGTTCCAGACTCTCGTCCAGCACAAACTCTGTCAGGTATCTTGTGTAATCTGGCAGGTCCTCCTTCTCTTTTAACCGGAATTTCAGGCTGGTATACTCCCCTGTCGGCGTATAGGATACGGTTTCCTCCCCTGTGATCAAAAAGATATAATCCGCACACTTGATCATTCCCGGCGCGATGCGCAGTGTGCTGCCTTCTGGGTGTATCCCGCACCCAGAGAGGATTCCATTGGCATACTTCAGATATTTTATCTGTAACGCTGAACAGGCGTAATCTCTGAGCGCCCACAATAATTCTTTCTTCATAATTCTTCCGCGCTCAAAAGCCGGATATATGTGTTCCATCCTCACCAATCCCTTTCGTATTTATTTCATTCCATCATATAGATTCATCGTCCATCCCTCATGCTCAAATGGGAAAAACTGCATGTCTCCCATATACAGCCGCTCCTCTTTCCTGTACACCGGCACGATCACATATCCCCATTCCTGACTGCGCTTCCATGCAAAGAAGCGCAGCTCATTGTCCACAATGCTGTCTGTATCCTTCTGCGGAATCCTTGTACTGTACGCTTCCTGAATCTGCTCATAAGTCACCTCCCTGAACTGTTCCAGCGCGCAGTCGAGACAGAACCGGTACCGCTCCCTGCCCTCTGTATCTCTCAGATACAGGTACAGTGTCAGGTCCTCTAAGTTTCTTGACACATAGCGCGTCACCTCCCTGCGCTGAAAACCGTTGACCAGTTCAACTTCCTTTCCATTGTGCGTGAGCGCGCTGACCGTGTAAGGCAGCCGCGGAGTGTCCGTATACAGCTGTGCCTGCGCATATCCCAGCCGTTTGTCCCGTATGTATTTCAGTGCACCATCCACACATCCCGTCTTTAAATCTGTGTCCCCTGCTCCTTTGCTGCTGCGCCGGAACTGTATCATGCGCCCCGGTATAAATTCCTTCAATGCTTCCTTGAAAATATCTATTTTGCAGGACTGCCCTGTCAGCCTCAGAAAAGAAAAGTCCCTGAGTCTGTCTCCCTGATACAGCGGCTCCATCAGCTTTTGTACCGCACCATAGATCTCTCCTCTGATCACGAGTCCGATCTCGTAGAGATTGATAATGATTTCTGGAAATTCTTTGATAATGCGGAATGCTCCGTTCTCCTGTATGGACAGCTTCCACTTGTCTGCCTGCACCCACGCGATGCTGCTGTCCTTATTTTTATCTGAGGAAATTCCCACCCTCAGGATCCCTGCCTGCCCATAAAACTGCTTCTTCACCTGCTCCGACAGGTAAAATAAATGGTAAAAATTATTCCTGACCTTGAAATACGCTTCGCGGCTTCTGGTCCCATACTCCCCGAACCGGGTCGGAAGATACTGTTCCGCTGTCTCATAGGCTTTTTCAAATGCACTGTACAATCCCGCCGCAGCACCTGCATCCGTATCCAAATCCTGCAACAGCGCATCCGCAGATACCAGAAGGCGAAACCCAAACCTTTCCACCAGCCGCAGCTTGATATACTGCATGATTCTGTAAGTCAGATGATTCCCGCCAAAATCCACATCTCCATTCTCATATGCAGCCCTGATGCTGATATGGTAAGCTACCCTGTCATCATGAAACCGGAACTGACACGCACACAGGTTTGTGGCTGTGCCTCCGCAGTCCAGAACAAGCGCCTGATACTCCGTATCTTCTTCGAGTTTCCGGGATTCCAGCATACCAGAGACGGTGTTGTACAAGATGGATACCCCCTCGTCCGGCAGTTCATTGTCGGGCAGCATATATTCCGGCAGAATCTCATGGAAAAGCTTCTGAAACAACGCAGTCTGCCTGACCGGACAGGGCACGTATACCTGCCGCACCCTGCATTTAAAACAGTTTTCCGTGGTTCTGACTACATACATGAAAAATTCCCTGATAATCTCCCGGCGTGCAAGGAATGTCCTCCTGCCTTCCCTGTCTGTGATCTCCTCCTCTCTGTCCGGGTCACAAACCCACCGTTTCATGTCATAAAAAATACTAAATCCTTCATCTACATAGCCTGCATTGGACAGCTTCACCGCCTCCTGTCCAAATACAAACTGCGGCGTGCCCTCCTGAACCGCAGCAACGCCCACCACTGTGGACACCATCCTGTTTCCGTCGGGAAATACGGTATACTGAACTGCATTCTCCTGAAAATTCTGTGCAAACGGTGCCCCCTTCGCCTCCTCAAAATACATCGCGTCCAGCCAGACTCCTGCTATGGTGCTGTCAGTGCCAAAACCGATTACCAGCGGCATCTTGAGGTCGATCGGCCTGCGGACTTCCACATCCATGAGCGGTATCTTATAAGCCGACAGATGCTCCGGCATCTCCCCGCCCAGTCCGTAATAGATGGAAAACAACATATCCGATTCCTGCTGCGGAAAACAGTATAAGTTATACTCTTTCCAATCGGACTCTCTGCACGGCATTTCCTCCTCCCGGACTACATACAAATGCTCCCTGTCCTTTTCATTCGTGCGCAGATGAAAAATCCCACAGACTTCCCGCTCTCTGCTGACAAGAAGTGCATTTGTGTTCTCCAGCGCACTGCGATATGGCATCCGCACCTGATCCGCTGTGTCCACAGACAGCCCTTCATATACGATCAGCCGTGAAGGAATCTGCAATACTTTCTCCCGCAGGGGAACTATCCGCCGGTTGTCAAACATCATTTCCAGCATACGGATGCCTGTCTCAGACGCGGAGTGTATCAGCAGCTGGTCCTTTGTCCCACGATAGCGCATAATGGTGTGTACCAGCTCTTCCTTGTCCATCGGATTGAGTATCCCCTTTATGATCCGCTCCCGCCTGCAAATCTCCCGCAGCTGGTGTGTCGTCATCAGTTCCAGCTCACTCAGCCTGTACAGCGTCTTTTTCTCCTTCTCCCTGAGTCCTTCCCTGTTTAAGATATATCCACTCATTGCCTCTCATACCTCCGCTAAAATATCACCATCTCATCCACAAGCATTGTCTCATCCACGTCGATAATGCCAAAATGGTTCTCATAAAAGAAATGCACTGTCTCCTGCACCGGCAGAAACAATTCCCGCAGAAATGCCGCGCGCTCCCGCTGTATCTGTGTATCCTGCGTCCCGAGATACACCAGCAGTTCATATGCTGTCTCGTTGTCCTCATAGACCATTGCTTCTGCATAGATACCTGTTACTGCCTTCCTGAATTCCTCCTGATAGTTCCCCGTCTTTAACAGGCGCAGATACGCCCGCAGAATCAGCCGCTGCTCCTGTTTTCCAAACAATGCAAACCGCCTTTTGGTTCTATTGCCATACCGCCCCAGACAGAGATCCTCCGACAGCAGACGGTAATAATAATCCTCCTTTGAGAGTCCTTCCCGCAGATCAAGCTGTGTGATATAATGCATACACACATCGAAGAAAAGCGCCCTTGTCTGCGTCATCTCGTCCGTGTTGCGGTCAAACAGCCGCCCGAACACATCACCGAGACGGTAGAGGGGATTGATCTCCACTATATCCCCCTCCGGCTCCATGATGTTCAGGTCTGTCACGGACACCTCTATGTACGGGCTCGGCGTGGATGCCTCCATAAAGTGCAGCCCGTCACGCTCCCTGCCGTTTCTTTCCGCCTGTAAGACGGCTTCCCATGCATAATTCATTCCAATACCCCCACACACCTGTACTCTATAAACTCCAATTGCAGCTGTGACAGGATATACCGCAGCTGCGATTCATACAGATAATCCCGGCCGTCATCCTGTCCCTCCCTATGAAAACGAAACACCAGCAGGCTCCTCTGGTCCCGCGCAAACACCTGTGTTCCGGTAAAACTGTTCATATCTCCTTCCAACATATCCGCCACGCTGCCCTTTTGCCGGATCTCATATCCTGCAGCCTCAATCTGAAAGCCTCCTGAAAGTTCTTCAATCTTGCGCATCAGCTCCGCGGGCGTCTGGATAAAGTTTCCGGCATGGTGCAGATATCTTGCCGCAAAATTGTCCTGCCTGTGGTTTGACAGTACAGGATAATGATATCCATAAGAATTTCCCCTGTCTCCCTGATACAGTCTGCATACCGATATGTCACCGGGAATTTCCCTGCCTGTCTGCAAAATCACCTTATTCTTCTCATACCGGATAGACCGCACATTCTCTCCTGCATCCACCAGACAGCCATCTGTGCTGTTTCCGTACTCCCCCACATAATAGACATGCTCATAGACCACCTCATCAATACACGGATGCCGAAACTCCTGTGACTGAAGGACTTTCTCCTGCATATTCCAAAGCGGTATGATGTCCTCCTGCACACAGGATGAAAAGTCCCCCCACTGAAATACAGGCTGTGCCTTATCGGGAACCGTTTCGTCCGGCACCAGATCAAAAAAGCGCTCCAAATGTCCCGTCTGCACGGTCTGCCATGGTACATGATTTCGTATAAAAAGTGTATACAGTCTTTCCATGCACATCTGGTACCGCTCAGGCTGCACAATGCTGTAGCACAGCTGCTGTCCTGTTTCCCGGTCCGCTGCATATACCGTTCCCTGCTCCATGAATCTCTGACATGCCGCGTCATCCGCCATGAGATACACCGTCATGCGTCCGCTTCCTTTTGGCGGCTTTAAGTCCTCCTCGCAGACCGGGCGCCAGAATGGATTGATCGGGTCATAGTCCGCCCTGTCTATGACGGTCATAGCGGTCTGGAACCCCTTCCATGGATTATCCAGATCCTCCCTGATCCGCTGTTCCAGCGCTTTATACTTTGCCTCTGTCCATGCTGCCAGCTCCCCAAAACTTCCAAGGAGCAGCTCTTTGGCATATCTGCGCTCATCAAGGTCATCAATCTCCCTGAGCCGCCGTTTGATATAGTTCTCATAATCAAATTCTTTTTCCTCTGTCATCTTATCCCCACCATCTTATTTTTACTCTGCCTCGGCTGCTTCTTTTTCTGCTTTTTCCTTTTCTTTCTCTTCCTGCTCTTCTTTTTCCTTCTGCTTCTCTTTCTCCTCCTGTGCTTCCTTGGCGTCGATGAGGTCAATCTTTCCCTGCACTTCGTCCGCTTTGTTATCTTTGCCTATTTCGAGATATGCTGCCTTGGCATATTGATAGTGTATCTTTGCCTGCGCATAGTCCTTCTGTTCTTCCAGAAGGCGTGCCAGCTCCTCGAGCGCCTTCGCATCCTCCACCCGCGCCGCGACCTCCTCCTGCTTTTCCTTTAACGCCGCGATCTTCATATTCAGAAACTCGATCTGCGCGGTGTCTTCCAGCGCGCCATACTTCTCCATGGCGATGAGGTAAAACACGTTTGCCCCGTCCAGATCTCCCTGTGAGAAGGCTTCCTCTCCCTGCCTGACCAGCTCTGCCGCCGCAGCCTGTTCGGCGGCAAGCTTCGCTGCCTGCTCCTCGCTTTGCTTCTCCTGTTCTTTCTTCTCCTTCTCTTCGGCTTCCCTGACAGCGCTCCACTCCTCGTAGAGCTTATCCAGTGCATCCAGCGCCTGCTGTTTCCCGTCATTAAAATAAATGGCTGCCGCCCTCGACTTTGCTTCCAGATATTTCTCCTCTGCCTGCTCGTAATTGTCATGCTCAAACAGGCTGTCCCCCAGCTCGATGCTGTCAAAGACCTGCTCATACTCCCGGATCTGTCCCAGCCTGTCCTCAATGTGCGAAAGCCCGGCATTATCCGCATGGCGCACCTGTTCTCCTGCCTTGATGTAGGCATCCTTTGCACCCGCATAGTCACCGCCCGCATAGGCATCATCCGCGCCGATCACTGCCTCCATACACATCAGATATGACTGATATCTGTCCGCCGCTTCCCTATCCTTTAGCTTCTGCGCCTGTTCGAGCGCCTTTGTGCACTCTTCCTTTGCGCGCAGGAAATTATCGCTTTCTATGTACTGCTGCGCATTGGAAAAATACTGCTCCATATCTGTGCGCTTCTGCACTCTGCCTCTGTGCCAAAGGTATATAATAATTGCTGCCACTGCTGCGATCATGAGAATCATGATGGATATTGTGACTGCTTTTTTTATTCTCTTTTTCCGCTCCGGGTCTGTAAATGTTTTTTCGATATAAATGGCCGCAAATGTATAGTTTTCCAGATTTGCCGGCTGGCGGGAGAGCAGCAAATCCTCCACTTTATCGCATTCCTCCATCGGCTCATTTCCAGCTTCTGAAAAAACATCTGCAAGCTCGCCTTCATCTACATTCTCCCAGATTCCGCGCGTATACAGCGTAATGATATCCCCGTTGCAGAACTTTTTCTTTTTGGATAAAAAGGGTTTGAAATGCTCCCTGCCAAGATAGGCATACAGGTTGTTGCGCTCCTCATGGCGTGCAACCTTGTCCTGAGTAATCGCCCCCTCCTGCACCATGTCCTGACTGAGTGACATATCCAATGTCGTCAGAATGCATCTTCCCTCACGATACAGCCTTAGCCGCGTGTTTCCCACGTGTCCGTACCGAAATTTCACATAATCCGTCACCACTGCCGTGACAGATGCCTTCTGTTTCTCATAACTCTTTCCCTGTAAAAGCTCCCTGTTGGCTGATTTCAAGTATCCTTTTATTTTCCGTTTGCTGATACCCGGCTCTCTCTGGAAAGCATCAATCACCGCGCTGATCGCCGCCTTCGCCCCCAGCGCCTCGCGCATGTTTGTAATGCCGTCTGCTATGACATAGCACGCATAGTTGTCCAACTCCACGAAGCCAAAATAGTCATTGTTGCTCAGCTGGCTTCCTGCCTCTGACAGAAATGCCGTCTTGATGCTGCTGTTATATTTCCTCATACAAACCCCTCGACCAGCACGATGCTGGCATTATCCTTTTCCTTCTGTATCCCGGTGTTGACTGCCTCTATGATTTCATAGGCTTTCTGCTGTAACTTGCCGCGTCCTGCCAGCAGCTCCTCGATGCGCTTCCAGTCTGTCCCCTCGTAGAGCCCGTCGCTCATCAGCACCACGATATCCTTCTCCTTCAGGCGCACCGGCGTGTCAAAGAACTCGATCTCCTCAAAACCGTCCTGTCCGATATAATTGTAGAGCCTTTTATTTTCAAGCAGTTCCAGTGCCTGCTGTCTTGTGATGGTGCCCTCCATAAATTTCCCTTCCGCGAGCATGTCGATTGTATGCCCTGTGGAGAGCGGCACCAGTCCGCCTTTGCGGTATACGGCAACCTTCACATTGCCAGCGACTGCATAGTAGAGTTGATTGTCACGAATCAGCACTGCCCCTACACTGGCGCCTCCCCTGCCGTCATCCAGCTCGTCAAGAATCGCGCTGTTTGCCATGCGGAAAGACCGTTGGAAAAAATAGACAGGATTCTCAGCGGACTGATAGCAGGTAAACATATCCTTTAGTGTCTCCACGGCAATTCTCGACGACACCTTCCCACCGTAACTTTTGCCCATGCCGTCGGCAAGCACTGCCAAAAATGCGTCGGGCCCCTGACAAATCCCATAATTGTCCTCCTGAACCTGTCTGGTTCCTATGGTCATCGCTCTCCCGACACGAAACCGCCGCATAACCCTTCCTGCCGCTTTTGCAGGAGACAGGAAACGGGCTGCGGTCAAAATAAGAATAAACAGATAGATTGCCAATATGACGATTTCTTCCCTTTCCATCTTTTTTCCTCCTACTCCCACTTGAAATGCTCACCACAGAAAGGTATGAACAGGAACTGGCTCTCACCCATCTCGATCACGTCATACTCATGTAACTGCGCTGGTGCATACACCGCCTCGCCATTTAGATACACAATGCCGTTGCTGTCGCCCGGCAGCAGCACCGTCTTGCTCTGTTTCTCGTCATAGACCACCACACAGTGGTTCCGCCGTGAGATCTTGTTGTCTCCCAGTATCTGAATGTCCATGTCATCCGCCCTGCCGACAAAATTCTTGCCCGCCATCACCCTATAGTCCTTGCCTCTGCGCGGCCCTGCCACACAGACCACCCAGCCGCACACGGGATTTTCTTCTTTCATAAAGAGAGCTTCCTCGATCTCTGTGTCTGTCTGTCCGATCTCCTTCTTCTCCCTTGTCGCAGTCTCGATATTGCAGTACGGACATACCGTCCCGTAACGCCTGCTGGAAAACATGTGTCCATTTTGGCATCTGATTAAATTGCTCATCGTTCTGTTTACTCTCCTTTACTTTTTCTTCTGTTTGCTCTGATGGAGATACGACCCGTTTGTAAGCCGCATCTTACTGACACGGAAACTGATCTGGTACTTCCCTGTCGCACTGTCCTTTTTGATGATGGTCTGACCCACGGCGGCAAGTGCACCCGCCGCCTTTGCCAGCGCCCCAAGCTCTCCTCCTGCCCCCATAAGCGGCACAGCGCCAAGCACTTTGGGTACACACGCCTTAAAATCAGGCGTCAGACGTACATTCTCCTGCGAGAGCGGCTCATACGTCTTACATGTAGTCGCCCTCAGATATACTTTCTCCCCCTTTCCGTTAAATTCATCTCCCATATGGAACGAACTTTTTTTACTTCCCATCTGTATCTGCCTCCTTTGTGTATATATGACAAATTGTCTCTGCTTCCTCCATGTATCCGCCGCACAGCACTTCCAGATCGTCCTCCAAAAAAAGGGAGCTGTCTGTGATTCTGCCCTCGATTGCTTTCACCAGCCGGGGGAGAACGCCACACAACAGCTCCCAGTCATCTGACAGCAATTGCTGCCGAATATGAAATAATTCGTATTTTTCCAGCCGTATGAACGCCTTCGCCAACAGATTCTCCGCCTCCTCCATGTCCTTTTCAATCTCCTCATGTATGACGTCTGGCATCCAGTAAATACAGTCCATCGCTTCATCCAGATACAGCTTTTTATCTGCCATTGCCAGTGCAATCTCATGACTCTGCGTGTATCCGCTCGACCTCAGTCGGAAAAAACACAGATACTTTATCCGTCTCTGTGCTTCGGTCTCCTGAATGTCTGCCTGACTTTTGACCAGATGGTCTATCGTCTCTGTAAGCGCCGGAAGCATCTTTTGATACGACTCCTCAAGCACCTCCTTTCTCGCGGCTTTCCTCTCTGCCCGGTATGTTTGCAGAAAGTCCGTCAGTTCTTTGGTACGCTGCATATACATCCCTCCTTAAAGTATGTCCCATAATTCCTCTACTGACTGGAAGCACTGTTCCACAATGCCCTCCCACTGATCCCTTACCCTCGGCGGACAGTTAAAAATGCCATGCAGAACTGTCTTCCGCATCCGTATAATGTACATGCGGTTGTAATTCTGCCCGTCAAGCGCATAGCCCTTAAAGCCAAACCAGCTCATCTCACTGCCCTTGTCTGCCGCCGTATTGTCCACACGCTCGCTGATGCGGATTGACGGATTCACATTGCGCAGAGCATTCTGGAACTGGCTGCTCATCGTTTTGGTATCTCCTTCTTCCAGCTGGACAGGGAGAATGTTAAAGCAAAAGTTGACCGTAGAGTCCAGACTTGTGATGATAAAATCCGGGGCATTCAGAGACGGGTATTTCACTTCCCGCACCTGATCCGGCATCACGACAAACTGCTCTGGCAGGTATAACCGGATTTTGGTATCCGGCAGTGTGATCTGGGAGAAGGTGATAAGATCATCCTCCACGTAGATTCCTGTTTCCAGTGTTGTGTGTTTCCGGCGTTCCTCCTCCCATCGGGCTTCTAAAATCTGTTCATCGTAGTATTCCATTGGTTTTCCTCCTTGTTGTATTGTCTTCAAAAAAGATTCCACCTGTACGGTTGGAATCCTGATTATGACCCTCAATTTTACAGATTTCATAATTTGGGTTAATTTAGTTA
>VSNR01000156.1 GCA_009774345.1 Lachnospiraceae bacterium
CTAATGTCGGTAGGATTATTTTATAGGATCTAAATTTTTACAAAAGGGAGAGAGAAATGGAAAACTTAGAATTAACGAAGCGGCCTGTATTTATCGTAGGGCATAAGAACCCCGACACGGATTCGATCTGTTCGGCAATCGCGTATGCGTATCTGAAAAATCAGTGTGATGATACCCGCGAGTATGTTCCTGCCAGGGCGGGGCAGGTAAATCAGGAGACGCAGTATGTACTGAATGCGTTTCACACAGACCCGCCGGTGTATCTGCACGATGTCATGACCGATGTGAGGGATATTGACATGAATGACGTGGAGGGCGTGACGGAGGATGTATCGCTCAAGAAAGCATGGCATCTGATGCGCGACAGGGGAGATGTGACCGTTCCCGTCATCAATCAGGAGAAACTGACCGGCATCATTTCACTCGGTGATATTGCCAATGCATATATGGATGTGTATGACAATGGGATTCTGTCAAGGGCAAAAACGTCCTATAAAAACATACTGGAAACGATTGATGCAGAGATGGTGGTAGGGGACGCAGCGGGCTATTTTGAGAGCGGCGAGGTGGTCATAGCGACTGCCAATCCCGATGTGCTTGAGGATTACATACACCCCGGCGACATGGTGTTGCTCGGAAACCGCTATGAGACGCAGCTGTGTGCGATTGAGATGGGGGCGGCATGTGTGGTGATCACAATGGGCGCAAAGGTTTCAAAGACCATTCAGATCTTTGCCAAGGAGCATGACTGTATTCTGATCAGCACGCCTTATGATACAGCTACGGTTGCGCGTCTGATCAACCAAAGTATGCCGATCGGCTATTTTATGCGCAGAGAGAAGCTCACAGCCTTCAAGATCACAGACAAGACAGAAGATATCAGAGCGATCATGAAGAAAAAGCGGTATCATGATTTCCCGGTGCTCGACGAGGAGGACAGGTATGTCGGCATGATCTCGCGGCGCACGCTGCTAAATCTGCGCAAGAAGCAGTTGATTCTGGTAGATCACAATGAGCATTCTCAGGCGGTTGACGGGATTGACGCCGCCGAGATTTTGGAGATTATAGATCATCACAGGATAGGCACGCTCGAGACCGTCTCCCCTGTATTTTTTAGAAATCAGCCGCTTGGCTGTACGGCTACGATCATTTATCAGATGTATCAGGAAAAAGGAATTGAGATTCCGAAAAATATAGCGGGCCTGATGATGTCGGCGATCATCTCCGACACTTTGATGTTCCACTCTCCGACAGTGACAGAGGTGGACAAAGCGGCGGCGGCAAAGCTGTCTGAGATCTGCGGGGTGGAGATTGAGGAGTTTGCGATTGATATGTTTGGCGCCGGCAGCAATCTGAGCGATAAGCCGGCAGATGAGATTTTCCATCAGGATTACAAGAATTTCTCGGTGAACGGATTTGAGTTCAGCGTGGGACAGATCAATTCGATGAACAGTATTGAGCTTGAGGAGATCAAGGAGAAGATCGAGCCTTATATCAAAGAACAGCTTCCAGAGCTGCCGGTTGAGATGTGCTTTTTCATGCTCACGAATATCGCATATGAGAAAACAGAGCTTTTGTGCTTTGGCGAGCGGGCAAGAGAACTGGTAAGAACAGCGTTTAAACTGCCTAAGACCCAGAAAAAGTTTGAATTAAAAAATCTCGTATCGAGAAAGAAACAACTGATTCCTGCCTTTGTATCTGTATTGCAGCAGTGGGAAAAATAACAGCCCTTTTTGGGCTGTTTTCTTTTTTCTATCATAAGGATACGGACTCTTATCGCATCGTTTTGTTCTGCGCACAGGATGAGGAGGAGGACGCAGCACATGACAGGGGCTGGCGGTATCAGAGAAAACAGTCGGTGGTAAAGATTATGAACCGCCATGTACAGGAGCGTGGAATGAGCGGTTTCTTTCTCTGCAATTATGAAGAGCAGATCACAGGGATCTTATGTATTGATGAGGGAATTGGAGAGACGGAGATCGAACACAATCTTCTCGAAATGCTCGATGCAGTCAACTGTGAGACGAAAGCCGCGCTTTACTGTGCAGTGAGCGGTTCCTGCGAGGATTACCGGATGCTTCCGCAGTGCTATGAACAGACGAAATACTGTATCGGACAAAAACTGCTGCTGGACACAGATAAAAGGATTATCTGGTACAGACAAAGGAAGAGAAGCATGATGTCAGCTTTGATTATTTTGGGATTGGTTTTGACGACAAAAACATCTTAAAATATATACTCAATCAGGACAAAGACCAGCTTGAAAAAGAACTTTCAGGCGTTTTTGATTTGTTCCGCGATGCGGCGGAAAAGGGAAATGGATATGTGGATATCCACTATGTGAACAGAATCTGTATGGAAATCCTGTTCACGGTGTCGAGAGAGATCTACCGCTACAATGTCCACCCTGAGAAGCTGATGAATGAGCATAATTATCATTATATGGATGTGTTTGACAATCCTACGCTGGAGGGGAAGCTGGATTTTCTTATGGGAATTTTTGAACTGTTTATGCAGGAGTGCGGCACGCAGAAGGAAACCATCTCTAAGACCGGGGAGCTGGCGCGCATGGTAAAGCGCATAGTGGATGAGGAATATATGTCCAATCTGATCTCGCTGGAATACGTTGCGGAGAAGGTGCATAAGAATCCTTCCTATATATCGAAGGCGTTCAAAAATGAGTTTGACTGTAATTTTAGTTCTTATGTGACGGACAGGCGGCTTGAGAAGAGCAAGGAGCTTCTGGCAGACCCCTTGGTGAAGGTATATGAGATCGCGGAGGAGTTAGGCTGGGCAGATGTGTCTAATTTTATCAAGGTGTTTAAAAAGAAGTTTGGCATCAGCCCGGACGAATACCGCAAGGTGGCATCTGGCATGACAGACAGCAGGAGGTAGATGAATATAAGGAGAGTGCATTGGATGAAACAGACGCACTGGAATATCAAAAAAAGGATTATGGCTGGCTTTGTGGTGGTGCTTGCAGTCGTTTCGGTGGTGGTGACACTGCTGTTTCGGCAGACAGAGAACACGCTGCGCGTAGAGTACAGAAAACTGGTACAGAGCAGCGTGGAGGGCGCAGGCGATCACTGGATTGGCACAGAGCCGTATGGAGAATATTTCAAGGAAGTCGGCTTAGACGCTGTGGTTGGCTCTGTCGGCAATGGCGCGACGCTGCGTCTGATCTCTGATATACCGGGCGTAAAATACACAGAGGGAAGATTCCTGCCATACTTTTTCCCGGATGTGTTCCACGAGGGCGGCGATCCGATCAAGGAAGCCAAGGTAAACTGGGTGACAGCAAGGCGCGCGATTTTGAGAAAACCGGTGGACAGAATCGGTTATGGCGGCTATCTGAAACTTGCGCTGCAATTCCCAGATTTTATCCAGTATATTGAAGATATCTGCAATGAGTTTCGTCTTTTGTATGAAAATGTGGGCGGGCAGCAGCCGTACAGCCATTTCACAGTAGGCGTCTTAAATAGCTGGGGCAGGCTGCGCTCTTGGGGTACGCATATGGTGGCACATGCGATTCCATACAAGCAGACGTATTCTTATGCAGGCGTACTCGAAAGCCTGAGCGGAATGCCGTTTGATGTGAAGTTTATCAGTTTCGATGAGGTGCTCGAAGATCCGTCGGTATTAGACGAGTGCAAGGTGATTGTCAATGTCGGGGATGCCTACACAGCGCCAAGCGGCGGAAGCTACTGGAAGAACCCAGCCCTGTCCTGCGCCATTAAAGCATTTGTTGCAAAGGGCGGCGGCTTGATCGGTGTCGGGGAACCAAGCGCCTGCCAGCATCAGGGACATTATTTTGCGCTTGCCAGTGTGCTGGGCGTAGATAAGGAAGTCGGATTCAGCCTCTCGACTGACAAATATAACTGGAAGGAGCAGCCGCACTTTATCACGGAGGACAGACCAGAACACATTGACTTTGGCGAGGGCATGAAAAATATCTATGCGCTGCCGGAGACCACGATTATCAAGACGGAGGGACAGGATGTACAACTGGCAGCACACACTTTTGGCGAGGGCAGAAGCGTGTATATCAGCGGTATTCCTTATTCGTTTGAAAACGCCCGCCTGTTTTACCGCGCAATCTTCTGGGCAGCAGGGGAAGAGGAGCGCATGAAGATCTGGTACAGCGAGAATGACAACATTGAGGTCAATTATTATCCGGCGACGGGAAAATACTGTGTGGTCAACAACACGTATGAACCGCAGGATACCGTGATCTATGACGGGCGCGGCAAGAACACAAGTATGCACTTGGAGCCCAACGGAATTTATTGGTTTGATTTTGACGGACAGGAATAGAAGTTATGATGATAGACAGGGACAGATTCATATTATATCACGGACGCTCGCATGAGGAAGTACAGGCGTACAGAGCGTATGTAAAAACATGGTGGCAGGAAGAGCTGGCGGCGCGTCTTGAGATTGCAGATCAGGTGTGTGAGAACAAATTTATCTTTAATCTTCCGTGGGATATGGAGCAGACAGCAGAGATCGTGGCGTTTGGCGAAGCGCTGGACTGGACCTATATGCCGGGAAAGGATGTGGAGTTTGTCTATCAGATGAACCGCCACCGCTATTGGATTTGTCTGGGGCAGGCATACGCCATAACTGGCATGGAAAGATATGTGAAGATGTTTGTGTCTCAGATGGCAAATTGGATATGTGACAATACCATCAACACAGAGACGATGCAAAAGACATGGCGCACAATCGAGGCAGGGATTCGGGCAGAGAACTGGATTAAGGCGATGGGGTATATGGTCAAAAATCCTCATATAACAGATCAAGTGCTGGAAGCTTTTGCGGAGTCGATGCTGCTCCACGCACAGTATCTGGCAGAGAGCAGGAAAAGTTTCAGCACGAAGAGTAACTGGGGAATTATGGAGAGCAGCGGACTGTTTGCCATCGGGAAAATGCTGGAGGAATGTGCGGCAGACCAAGGGGTAAAACAGCGCGGCAGGGAGTATGCCCGTCTGGCGCTGGAACGGCTGGAAAACCAGCTTGTTACACAGGTGATGACTGACGGTGTGCACTGGGAGCAGTCACCCATGTACCACAATGAGGTGCTAAGGTGCTGTCTTGAAGTGCTGCGCCTTGCAGGGATTTACCAAGTGGAAGTTCCGGCGAAAATTCTGACCATGACAAAGGCAATGGCATATGCAGACCGGTTCTGGCAGAAGCCAGATGGGACACAGCTTGCAGGTGGAGACAGTGACAGCACGGATATACGGGATATTCTCACAGCCAGTGCGCTCCAATTCAAAGACCCTGTCTTAAAATCAGGGGCGTATCCGCGGCTTGATTATGAGAGCATCTGGGATTATGGGCAGGCAGCCGCATTGACATATGAGGCGCTCGATGCAAAGGAGCCAGAGGAGCTTCTGGTCTGGCAGCGGGAGAGCGGGAACTGGTATCTGCGCTCAGACTGGGGAAGCAGCGCGGATTATCTCCATGTCAGATGCGGCGGTCTTGGCGGCGGTTATGGACATTTTGACAAGCTGCATCTGGATTTGGTTATCAATGGGGAAGACTTTCTGATCGATCCGGGCCGTTATACCTATGTGGACGGGGAGGAGCGCCGCCGTCTGAAAAGTGCTGCGGCGCACAATACCGTCTTGGTAGATGGTCAGGAATATACGCACTGTCTCGACGCGTGGGGTGTGTCGGGACTGCATAGTGCAGTCAATGGCAGTTGTAAAAGAAAGGGCAGCTATACATATATTCAGTGTGGACATACAGGATATGTGCAGCAGGGGGTGTTGGTCAACCGGCGAATCCTTGCTATCGGCACAAAGATTTATATTGTGTGCGATGAATTTTGCGGTTCGGGTTCGCATCGCTACAGCCAGCATTTTCATATGGCGCCGGAGTGCCATGTATCTGTGAGCGAAGGACAGGACAATACGGTATCTGTCAGCGGGAATACATTTGAGGCAAAAATGTGCTGCCTGTCTGAACATGTCACAATGAAGCTGGAAGCGTTTCCGGTCTCGCGGCATTATAATCAGATGGAACAGGCGGAGTCGGTAATATTCTGTACGAAACCAGAAGCAGCCGTGTCACAGAGCGATTCTGCTTCCGCTAAGACCGAGTCCATGATCACTGTAATTTTCTGTTCAGATCAGGAAAATGAACAGCAGCATATGGAGGCGTATACAGCAGAGCGGATTCCTGTTTTCTCCTCGGCACAGGGACGCTGCCTAGAGCAGTGTGAGGCAGAAGGAATCCTTCTCACTTGCCAGAAAGAGCAGTACTTCATCGTGATTGCGCATGTTGAGGCAGGCGCAGACTGTGACTATATAGGTGCGATGAACCACTATGGTCTGGGCAGAGTGATGGCGGCAAAACTGCTGCCGGAAGAAGTGAACCAGCGGCATATGCCGGGCGAGGAGCAGGGAATGACGATACTTTGCTGGTGAAACATATAGAAAGGGGTGTTCAGTATGCAGACAAAGGAAAGTTTAGTATCATATGACAGGATGAGCGGGGAACAGGCAGAAGAGGCATTAAAGTTGGCAGTTTCTCTAGTAGAAGGAAATGTGGATGAATTTACAGACTGTTTTCCAGATTCAAACAGCCAGAATAACTTTTATCCAAAATCAGAGAATGTGGAGTGGACAACAGGGTTCTGGACAGGGGAGATCTGGCTTGCCTATGAGGAAACCGGGTCTGAAAAATTAAAACGGGCAGGAGAGATTCAGGTAGAGAGCTTTTTGAACAGGATTCTCAAAAGAGTGGATGTAGATCATCATGATATGGGATTTTTATACTCGCCCTCCTGTGTGGCAGCATGGCAGCTCACCGGGAACGAGACTGCAAAGAAGGCGGCACTTCTCGCCGCGGATAACCTGATGAGCCGCTTCTGTGAAAAGGGACAGTTCTTTCAGGCATGGGGGCAGCTTGGCGCGCCGGACAACTATCGTCTGATCATCGACTGCCTGCTCAATATGCCGCTGCTGTTCTGGGCATCAGAAGTGACAGGGGATGCAAAGTATGCAGACCATGCCAAAGCGCATATCAAGACCGCGATGCGCTATATCGTGCGCCCGGATTATTCGACGTATCACACGTATTTCTTTGATCCAGAGACAGGAGAGCCACTAAGAGGCGTGACGCATCAGGGACATCGGCATGGCTCCGCGTGGACGAGAGGTCAGGCGTGGGGAATCTATGGCTCTGCGATGGCGTACCGCTATATCAAGGACGCGGCATATCAGGAGATTTTTGAGAAAGTGACAGAATATTTTCTGCTGCATCTGCCGTCTGACCTGATTCCTTACTGGGATTTTGATTTTGACGACGGCAGTACGGAGCCGAGAGATTCCTCCTCCGCAGCGATCGCAGCCTGCGGTATGCTGGAGATGGCAAGACATATGGATGGCGAAAAAGCACAGTATTATCAAGATATGGCAAAGCGCCTTTTGCTCGCACTGCGGGACAAGTGTGCTGTCACCGCCAAAGAGCAGTCCAACGGGCTGTTAATGCACGGCACGTACGCCAGAAAGTCCGATGAAAATCCCTGCGCAGACCGCGGTGTCGATGAGTGCAATACATGGGGAGATTACTATTATCTCGAGGGACTTGTCAGGATACATAGAGACTGGAAGTCATACTGGTAAAAATATTATATTGAATATTGAACCCCCCTTTCTGTATTATATAGCAATACAGGAAGGGGGATTTTTAAATCATACTTGCTTTTTTCAAAAAATAGTTTCGCTTACTCAATAGTTTTTGTTGCTGATCTGTTGTCAAAAGATCAAATACATCATCATAGTCGATATCAACAATTTGCATTTCTTTTGCTATGTAAATAAGTTGGGAGTAAAGCCACTCATCCCATAAAAAATCGAACATCTTTTTGCTTTCTGTAAATGTGATTACATCATCAAATATTGATAATGGTTGAAAATATTGAAGCATTACGAAGCCATATCTTCCTACATCAACCAATATGATATCTTCTTGCTCAAGTTCAGCATAGGCTTTTGCCACCTTTTTGCATTTTTCGTGTTCTATATTTGTGATGTAGTTTTTCTTTTCCATACTATGTTTTCCTTTTTATTTTATAATTCTATCAAGTATGTTTATATTAACATATTTCGTGCTAATTATGCAACCTATAATATAACTTTTATTAATTTGTACGTTGTCGTAAATATTGCTCATTTTTCATATGCTATTAAAGAGGTGATACCGAATATGAAGGATGAACATAAAGAAGAGTATAAGAGACTGGGATTAAACATTGCATATTATCGAAAAGCAAAAGGACTGTCTCAGATTCAGTTGTCAGATAAGATTAATGTTAGCCGCACGCATATGTCGCGAATAGAAAATAATGATTGCGCTGTTTCTCTTGATGTGATATTTAGTATTGCAAAAGCGCTTGAAGTCCCGGTTTACAAGTTGTTTGAATTTCGGTGACATGGATAACCGTCGTCTCCCAATTGATTTTTCGAACAAATTATTCTATAATAAAACCGCGGGGCGTTTTGGAGGGAGATAAGAATGGGGCGTTTTTTAAATAAAGGAAATGGAAAATTTGCGGAACTTGCCGCATCAAAATATTTTGTCGATAAGAGTGGGTTGATCAATAAACTGTTAGAAAAAGATGGCACAGAAAAATTTATCTGCAACAGCAGGGCGCGCAGGTTTGGAAAATCTGTAACGGCAGATATGCTTGTCGCGTATTTCAGCAAAGGGGCGGATTCCAGAGAATTATTTGCACTGCTGAACTGTGAGAAGAACAAATTGTTTGTGGAAAATATGAATCAGTATGATACAATTTTTATGGATATTCAGGCGCAGTTTGTTCAGGCAAAAATGAAGAAGCTGGAACCAAATAACTATGTACACAAACTGTTGTTGCAGGAGCTGAGGACGGAATATCCAGAAATTGTCTCAGAAGAAGATACGATAGCAGATGCTTTGTCAAATATCTATAATAATATCCAAAATCAATTTGTTATCATTTTCGACGAGTGGGATTATCCGATTAGAGAGCTTGAAGAGGGCTGTCAGGAGAGAACAGACTACATTGAATTTCTGCGTGGCCTGTTCAAGAACAGTGATGCCAAAGAGTATGTCCGTCTGGCATATCTGACAGGAATCATGCCGGTTGTCCGCACAAAAGGACAGTCTGCCGTCAATAATTTTGTGGAATATACGATGACGAATCCAATGGACTTGGCGCAGGAAATCGGTTTTACGGAAGGGGAAGTCCAGTCTCTATGTGAAAAATTTGGTGTTGATTTTGACCAGATGAAGGAATGGTATAACGGATATAACCTAAACGGCATTGCGATGTATAATCCGCTGTCAGTCGTGAGGGCGCTTTCGGCAAAACGGTTTCAACAGTACTGGACAACGACAGGTACGTATGGGGATATTGACGATCTGATTAATATGAACTTTGACGGTCTTCGCGAAGATATCATAAAAATGCTTTCCGGTAACAGAATACTGGTGGAGGTGGATAACGGCATCAATGACTTGCAGACTTTTGAGAACAAGGGGCAGGTAATAACAGCGTTGATCCATCTGGGGTACTGCGCCTATGATGCGGATACACAGGAGGCGTATATCCCGAATAAAGAGATTCATGCTGTATTTTACCAATCTGTCAAAAACAGTAAAAATGACGGAATGCTGCGGTTTATAAAGCTTTCCGAGACAATTTTGGAAAACATCATGGCAGGCAGCGGGGAGCAGGTTGCCAGACTGATGCAGATCGTACACAATGACTTTACGTCCAGCATTGAATACAATGATGAAAATTCTCTGTCCTGCACGATTATGATTGCGCTGATTTCAGCCTTTACGTACTATCACCAGCCTATCCGGGAATTTCCGTGTGGAAAAGGATTTGCAGATATCGTATACCTTCCTTTGCCTCATCACCCAAACCGTCCGGTGATTGTGGTTGAGTTAAAATGGGATAAGAGTGTGGACACAGCAATCGCACAGATTAAGGAAAGGCAGTATCCTGAGTCTCTTCACGGGTACGCGGGAGAGATTTTATTGGTCGGGATTGACTATGACAAAAAGACGAAAGAGCATCTATGTAAAATTGAGACTTTTGTCTAATAGATCATTACCCCACAACGCAAAAACACCGCAGAACCCACGATTCTGCGGTGTTACACATTATTTGGATAACTCGGAGTGACAAGATTCGAACTTGCGGCCTCCACCTCCCTAAGGTGGCGCTCTAGCCAAACTGAGCCACACCCCGAT
>VSNR01000157.1 GCA_009774345.1 Lachnospiraceae bacterium
TAGATAGGAGCTTTCTTCTGACCCATTCTTCTTAATCTGATTTTTACTGCCATTTTTCTTCACCTCATAAATCTTTCTTTTTTTATATTTTATTATAATAATGTATTAAAAAGGAAGTTTAAATCTCCCCTTTTTACCTCCGCCAAAACCTCCCATCATTCCCGGGAGCTGCTTCATCATCTTCTGAGACTGCTCAAACTGCTTGATGAAGCGGTTTACTACTGCGATATCCACGCCTGCGCCCTTTGCAATCCGGTGTTTCCGGCTTGGGTTAAGGAGTCTTGGGTCCTTGCGCTCTGCGGGTGTCATGGACAGCACGATCGCCTCCATGCGCGCAAGCTGCTTGTCGTCCACAGCCGCCTCGATATCACTTGCCTTGATTCCCATGCCGGGCATCATGCCAAGAATGCTTGACAAGCCGCCCAGTTTTTTCATCTGACTCATACTCTCAAGATAATCTTCAAAGTCAAATTTGCCTTTTTTCAGACGCGAAGCCATCTCTTTTTCCTTCTCCGCATCCATGTCAAGATTTGCCTCGGCAACCTTGTCAATCAGCGTGAGGACATCCCCCATTCCCAGAATACGGTTTGCCATTCTGTCCGGGTAAAACTGCTCGATGTCTGACAGCTTCTCGCCAGTGCTTACAAATAAGATCGGCTTTCCTGTGACCGCCTTTACCGAAAGCGCCGCACCGCCTCTGGTATCGCCATCCATCTTCGAGAGGATGACACCATTCACGCCTACCTTATCATCAAATTCTTTTGCCACATTGACGGCATCCTGTCCGGTCATGGCATCTACCACCAAAAGGGATTGGTGCACCTCGACATTTGCCTTGATCTCTTGCAGTTCCGCCATCATTTCTTCATCTATATGCAGACGGCCGGCAGTATCTATAATCACAACGTTGTTATTATTTTTCGCCGCATGTTCCAGCGACGCCTTCACGATATCGACAGGCTTATGATTCGTTCCCATCGAAAAAAAGTCTGCCTGCTGTTTGTCCGCATTCACCCTCAGCTGCTCAATCGCGGCTGGTCTGTAAATATCACACGCCACAAGCAGCGGCTTCTTGCCCTTTAACTTGAGCTTCCCGGCAATCTTCGCAGCAGCAGTCGTCTTGCCTGCACCCTGCAATCCACACATCATGATCACCGTCGTCGCCTTGCCGGGCTGTAATTCCAGCTCTGTTGTATCAGAACCCATCAAGGCTACCATTTCCTCATTGACGATCTTGATCACCATCTGTCCGGGATTCAAGCCATTCATGACATCTGAACCAATCGCGCGCTCCTCCACAGACTTCACAAACTGCTTTACGACCTTAAAGTTGACATCCGCCTCAAGAAGCGCCATCTTGACTTCCTTGAGCGCCGACTTGACATCCGCTTCTGTCAGACGCCCCTTGCTTCTTAAATTTTTAAATACATTCTGAAGTTTATCCGTTAAGCTCTCAAATGCCATCCGATCAAAGCTCCTCCATTATTTCATTTGACAATCGTTTTATCTGCTCATCCTCTGTAAGCTGGTTAATCTGTTGGATATTTTGCTTGATCTTAGAGAACTTTTCCACCAGATGAAGTTTTGTCTCATATTCCACTAATATCTTGTCGCACCGCCTGATCTGGTCATGTACACCCTGTCGGCTGATTCCCTGCTCGTCTGCAATCTCACTCAAGGTCAAATCATGAAAGAACGCATCCTCATACAGCTTCTTCTGATGCGGTGTCAGCAGATCTCCATAAAAGTCATAAAGCATCCCCTTATATTCCCGTTTTTTCAGTCCATTTACTGCATTTTCTGCTGCCAGATTCCCTGTTTCCATGCTGGTTCCTCCAATATGATTGTTATGCGACTTTATTAGATTACTACAAAAGGTGGTGGGTGTCAAGCATTTTTTCTTTACGGATTATGTTTGATGAATAAACGATGAACTGTCAAATCTGCCAATCTCCATGGATACCCTGATGTAATCCTCCTCATTGTCAATCTCATCTATGTAGTGTGGCTTATATGACATCCCAAAGATGTTCATGTCAGATGCGACCTCATTTAGCGCCTCCTCTGCATATACCTGATTTTTTCCTGCTTCCACATACAAGACAACCCTGTCCCGCCAGATCTGGACGGCATCAGCTCCAAGCTTATACATCGGCTGAAACGCGTAGCAGTCCGTACCAAATATCTGCACGGACACTTTTTTCAATATTCCATCACAAAACTGTGCCTTGAAATCTTTTCGCGGCAGAATTTTATCCTCGTGAAAGAGGCAGAGCGACCTCGTCTGATCAGACAGCATCTCCCGCACCAGATTTTCGTTAAACACAAGATCCCCGTGCAAAAGCAGCAGCTCTGTATCCAGATAAGCCCTCGCCAGATACATCGAGACGATATAATTGGTCGTCCGATACTGCGGATTGGGCACAAAAATAAAGCGCAGACTGGGGTTGCGCCGCTGGCACGCTGCCGCCTGCGACTCAATCTGCTCCGCAAACGGCCCTGTCGTGACAACAAACTCATCGACACCGCACGCGCCTAAAATCCTGATCTGGCGGGCAAAAATAGTCTCCCCGTTATAAAGCTTTGTCATGCACTTGGGCTGCAGACGGGTGCCCTGCCCCATGCGGCTTCCCATTCCCGAATTAAATATGACAGCCCGCATCACGGCCTCCTTTCCTGATTCTGCTCAGCAACCTCTTGTTGAGGCGCAAAAACAGCCTGATATTCTCCCTCAGTGAAACTCTGTCCATATACCCCGGCAGCATCTGTGCACCCCTGTCAGAAGTACACCAGTAACTCCTGTCAGAGAAATACCGCTCCGTATACAGATACGGTGCCAGCAATGCATCAAGCGCCCGAATATCATATCGGTAATACGGTCTTGCGAGCCGGACTGCCCCGCTCAGCTCCACGACTTTCCCCACAAAGGACATGCAGTTGTGCGCGCCATCGATCACAAATCCGTGCAGCACAGGCATCGTAACCATGGAGTACAGATTAAACAGATATTTGTCCTGCTGCCGTTCCACATGCCTTAGAAAATGGTAAACCTCTCTCTTTGCGCGCAGGTCTATTGGCAGCCTGAAAACCTTAAGCTTCACCCTGTCATGCGTGCCAAAGCAGTAACAGCCGCGCGTCTCATGCATAAAACCCGCATCGAACGGCGCATAGTGCCGCCTCCGCGAAAACGTGATAAAATCCTCAAAACGATCATCCTTACAGACTGCGATGTGCGAGTACTCATATCCCCCAGACAAAACACGCGACACCTTTCCCAGCCCCGTGTGAGCTTTTACCAGCACTATGTAAATAAAATCATTTTTTATCGCGTTCCCTGCCATATTCACTCAGCCTCCAAAAGCAATCACTTTCTATACAAAATCATTTCTCATCGTATTTCCTGTCACAGTTCCTTAGCCTTCGAAATAATTGTACCTGTAACCTTATCATTTCATAATACATCAGCGCCCCGCCCGCCAGGACAACGAAGTCTGCCAGATTGTATGTAAATCCATAAAACTCGATACCCGCCCCGCGGCGACAGACGATTCCCATGATGCAGATCAAGGCAAAAAACAGGTGTGTTTCAATTGGCCCAAGCCTCGGAAACAAAAATTCGTCCAGATGCAGGATATAATTCATGGCTGTAAACATCAACAGCGCATACACCGGCACCATCAAAATCGCGACATGGAAATGAATCACCCCCGTAAATGCGAGCGCGATGATCAGATACGTGATGTGCAGGATATCTGTCAGCAGGTCAAAGTACCCACCCGCCTTAGAACTCATATTCCTCGTCCTCGCCACATACCCGTCCAGGTCGTCACAGACCAGATGACACGCAAGTCCGCAGATCGTTCCGATGAGAAACCACCTGTTCAGCCCGGACAGCGCGGCACAGACAATGCCCGCAAGCCCGCCTAATGCCCCGACAAGCGTGATCTGGTTTGGCGTCACACGCGCCGGAATCCGCTCCCCGATCGTCCTGTAGAGAAATTTCTGTACACGCGTTTCCAGTCTGCTCGGTATAATCTTCTTCATTGCTTTCCCTTCTTTCGATATCATATGTTATTCATCGTCATTGCGGCGTTTCCTGTGAAGCATATTTGCCACAAACGACCTGATATAATCCCCGTAATCAATAAAATCGTACACCCCCTCCCGCTTCGCTTTGAGAAAGAGACGTATGAGCAATATATAATAATGAAAGTAAAAGCTTCTCACACTCATATGCTCCGGCCGGGCTACAAGGTGGAGATAGTCAAAATGGGAGGGATTGTCCGTGATCATCCTGTCGCTGTATCGCTCGTAGGTCGGTGTGCACAGTTCCGGCGTAAAGATGGACAGCGCCACATGCCGCACCTGATGCTCCACAATCCACTGGTAAAGCGCCCTGAAATCCTTGGCGCGAAATCCCAAATCGATGATAAACATTCCCATAATGTGGATTCCCAGCTCATTACAGGTCAAAATACTCTGTATATTGTCGTCTATATCCGAGTGCTTCTCATAACGCTCCAGGTAGCAATCCTCAATCGCCTCAAGTCCCACAAGAACATAGTATAACCCGATATCCCTGAGCTTTTTCATCATGTCGGGATTGCGGGCAATATAATCCGCCCTTCCATAACAGATGTATTTTTTATGAATCCTGCGTTTTCTGACCTCTTTCACAAACCGGTTCAGCCTGTCCGTGTCATACAGGAAATCATCGTCCGCAATATAGATATTCTCCGCTTTGATCTGCGCGATCTCGTCCACCACATCGTCGATATCGCGGCTGCTTAACTGTCCCATATTCATCCTGTTCCTGTGGCAGAATGAACATCTGTATGGACAGCCATAGGCAGTCCGCACCCAAGCGGCATGACCAAGCTCAAGATACTGATATCGGTGTGGGAAAGAGTCAAAATAGCTTCTGTCCGGCCTTGGCAGGCGTCTGATATCAAACGGTTCCCCTGCCTGATAATGCCATGTTCCCTCCAACTGATAGCATACCCCTGCCATCTGCGCCAGTGCCTCCTTCTTGTGATACACCGCATAGTTCACGATATCCAGAAGTCTGTAGATGTCAAATGTAGTCAGGATAAAATCCACGTAAGGCCGGTACATGCGCTCATAACAAAGCTGCGCGTGCAGCCCTCCGAGTATTGTCACCGCACCGCACTCCTTCGCGTACTGACAGTACTCCAGCATAAAATTTTCCTGCCGCGCCCTACCGCATATATACACGACATCGGCCTCTGTCTCCTGAATCGCAGGCATTGCGCCAAACGTCTCTACCTGACCATCATATAACACAACTTCATGCCCCTCTTTTTTCAGCAGGGCGGATATGTACTCAAGCTCCAGACATTCATTCTCGATAACACCAACGAAATTGTACCGCGTCCTCGATATTTCCGGGTGGATTAGCAAAAACGTAAGCTTACGCCGTTTCATCAGACCTGTCCTCCTTTGTCAGCTCATTGTACGCCACCTTGCCCACTAGTGTTCTGGGCAGTTCCTCTAATACCTCATATGCATACGGCCACGAGTATTTTGCGAGATTTTTCTCACAGTGCTCCCGGATCTCCTGTAGCAGCTCCGCCCGCTTTTCTGCATCCTGTACATTGTCCTTTGGCACGATAAACGCCTTTGCCACCTGTACCTTATAAGGGTGGCTGATGCCGACGACGCAGGATGTCAGCACCTTCTCATGCGAATCGATCACACTCTCGATATACTGCGGATACAGGCAGTAGCCCGAACTGACGATCAGCCTCTTGAGCCTCTGCCTGAAATAGACAAAACCGTCGGAATCCATACTTCCCAAGTCGCCTGTGTGAAGCCACAGCCTGCCGTCCTCATGTCTCTGGAGCACCTTGTCCGTCTCCTCCTGGTCATTCAGGTATCCTTTCATGACAGTCAGACCACTCAGGACGATCTCGCCCTCCTCGCCATAGGGCACTTCCTCGTGTGTCTGCGGCTTTACAATCTTGTAATATGTATCGGGATAGGGAATGCCGATGCTCCCCTCCCTGTATCCGTGCAGCGGCGTGAGACAGCTCCCCGTCACACACTCTGTCAGCCCGTAACCCTCCCTGATCTGCGCGTTTGAACCATGCTGCCGCAGAAACTCGTCCACCTTCTGTTTTAGTGCGACAGACAGCGAATCCCCGCCTGATATGACGCATTTTAGAAAGGAAAGGTCGTATCCTTCAAGCGAACCGCTCCTCAACAGCGCCTCATACAGAGTTGGCACGCCCGCTATGATATTTGGCTTATACTTTCTGAGCAGCCTGGCACAATGCCCCGCGTCAAATCCGGGCAACAAAATATCCATGCAACCCACGCACAGCGCCGTGTGAATGCAGATTCCAAGTCCAAACCCGTGAAATATGGGCATGATGGCAAGAAGCCTGTCTTGCGGCTGCAGACAGGCGCACATTGCCTCTCCCTGCACTGCCAGCGCATTAAAATTCAGGTTGGTAAGCTCGATACCCTTGGGAGAGCCTGTCGTGCCACCGCTGTAAAGAATTGCCGCCACATCGTCTCCCTTGCTTCGGCGCCCTGTGTCACTGAGGTTCCCCGCGCCCTTTCGTCCCATCGCCATAAATTGCTTCCAGGGCAGACAGCCTGACACAGATTTCGCAAGCCTGCCTTTTGTCAGATATTTCATCCAAAATAAGCAGCCTGGCACGGATTTCGCACGTCTGTCTTTTGTCAGATAATAGCCGAATTTCATATGAAATGGCATGGAATCCGCCACCGACACCAGAATACACTGCCTGAGTCCCGTCTCTTTCATAACCTCGCGAAGCTTTGGAAGGCACAGATCGACCGCCACAATATATTCACTCCCCAAGACCGTCACATAATGGCAGATCTCCGCTGCCGCCGACAGCGGATGGATCATGTTCGCCACAACCCCGATCTTATTCAACGCGTAGAAGCTTATGACAGCCTCCGGCGTGTTCGGCATACAGATGCTCACTCTGTCGCCGCGCCGCACGCCAAGCCGCAAAAAGGCATCCGCGCAGGTTTGGATGTCCCTGTGCAGCTGCGCGTAAGTCGCCTTTCTCCCAAAATAGTCATAACAGTAGTTATCCATAAACGGCACCGTTCTGCGCTCCATAAACTCATACAATGACATCTCCCGCGGATATTCAAGATGCGCGCTGACGCCCTCGTAAAAAGCATACCACGGTGTCTTAATCTGATTTGTCTGCATATTTATTCCCCTATGTATTCCTCTCCTGTGTCAACATCTGCTTTGTCCGCTGGTTGACTTTTTTGTGTATTCATCTCTTGCAGCAGCAGCTCTTTAATCGTATTGAAAAGCAACGTATTTGCCTCCTCCACTGTGAGATTTGCCACGTCAAGAGGCTCCCCATATTTTATCTGAAGATTCCTGCTGCGAAACCAGTACTCCCCCGTGATTGCATACGGAATGATGCTGCTCTGCGCCCTCTTTGCCATCACGACCGCCCCATATTTGAAAGGCAGCAGAATTTGATCTGTATAATTGCGTTTTGCCTCCGGCGACACATTGATAATGCAGTCGTTTTTAAGATACTCCACCGACTGGTCGAGCGCCGCCGGGTTGTGCGCCGCGTGAAGGTCTACCGGAATCGTTCCCACACCGCGAAACAGCCAGCCGAAAGCCCCATCGTGAAGCTCCTTCTTGGCGAGCGTATGCACCGTCCTGTTCGTACAGCAGTCCACTAAAATCGGGTCTAGCGCATGCTTGTGATTGCCCGCCAGCACTGCCCTTCCCTCCTTTGGTATGAACGCTTTGTTCACGATCTTAGGGTGGTATACGATCATGAACAGGGCATAAAAGATCGCCCGAATTATTTTGTATAACAATGGGTTTTTCTGACGGTTGGTCATTTTTGTGTGTCCTTTCCTGATTGTACATTATTTGTACATTATTTTCGCCATAAAATGTCTTAAACTGTTTCAGCGCAGATATAAGACAGTATACACGATTTTTCCATTGCGCACAATTCATAAATTGCACTATCGTTACGCTATCAAGGCTTTACACCTTTTATATGATCTGTTATGATGAAATTATACTGGCGGTCGAAAAGACTGACCGCCAATATAACGGGCAGCAAAGGAGAGGATGCTATGGGGCGTTTTCTGAACATAGGAAATAAAAATTTTGCGGAGTTTTCTAAGACGCAATATTTTGTCGATAAATCCAGGCTGATCAATAAACTGATCAAAAAGGATATCACAGAAAAATTCGTCTGTAACAGCAGAGCACGACGGTTTGGGAAGTCGGTCACGGCGGATATGCTTGTGGCATATTTCAGCAAGGGCGCCGATTCGAAAAGTCTGTTTGAACCGCTAAAATGCGTGAAAGACACGCTGTTTCTTGAGAATATGAATGCGTATGATACGATCTTTGTAGACATTCAGGCCTGTTTTAAAGAAGCAGAGGAGATCATGGCAGCACCAAATCAATATATTCGCAGCGGTTTGATCAACGAACTGAAAGCGGCGTATCCGAAATTCGTTTCAAAGAAGATGGCGCTGGCAGCAGCGCTGGAATCCATCTATAACCAGACAGGCGAAAGGTTTGTTATCATCTTTGACGAATGGGACTATCCCATTAGAGAACTTGATGAGAGCAGTCCTGACAGACTGGCATACACAGAAATGCTGCGTGGATTGTTCAAGAACAATGCCGCAAAGTCATATGTGCGATTAGCATATCTTACCGGTATCATGCCCATCGTGCGCATAAAGGGACAGTCCGCCGTCAATAATTTCATGGAGTACACGATGACCAATCCGATGGATTTAGCACAGGATATCGGATTCACGGAGGAGGAAGTCTTTTCGCTCTGTAAGAGATTTAATGTAGACTTCGAACAGATGAAGGAATGGTACAACGGATATGATTTAAACGGGACTGCGATGTACAATCCACTCTCTGTCGTGCGGGCCATCTCGGCGAAACGGTTTGGGCAGTATTGGACAGTCACAGGCACGTATGGGGATATTGACGATCTGATCAACAAAAATTTTGACGGACTGCGTACGGACATCATCAGGATGCTCTCGGGAAACCGGATACCAGTCAATGTATCAAACGGCAAAAATGACCTGCAGTTTTTTAAAAGCAAAAGTGAAGTCATTACTGCCTTGATTCATCTGGGGTATTTTGCGTATGACGCAGACGCGCGGGAGGCGTATGTTCCCAATAAAGAGATTCAGGAAGTTTTTTATCAGTATATGGAGAACAATGAGAGTGACAATCTTTCGCGGTTTATAAGAGTCTCCGAGAAGATTCTGAATGCCGTGATGGAGAGGGATGCAGAGGAGACCGCAAGGCAGATTCAAAACGTGCACAATGATTTTATCTCAGGCATTGAGTACAATGATGAGAATTCCCTTGTCTGCACGATTACGATCGCGTTGATCTCCGCATTTCGGTACTATCACAAGCCGATTCGTGAGTTCCCCTGCGGAAGAGGATTTGCCGATATTGTTTATCTGCCATTACAAACTCAACCCAACCGCCCTGTGCTTGTGGTGGAACTAAAGTGGAACAAGAGCGCACAGACAGCGATCGCGCAGATCAAGAAAAAGCAGTATCCCGAATCGCTGCGGGAGTATTCGGGGGATATACTGCTGGTGGGAATTGACTATGACAAAAAGACCAAAGAGCACTATTGTGTGATTGAAAGCCTTGGATTATGATAAAGGTGATGAATTGTAAGAAAATAAGTGATGCAGCTTGCGCAGTATATTTCTTCATGATGAGATTACCAAAGCCAAGTCAAAATGCATCAGTTATTTTTCTACAGTTCCTTAGCATTTATTTCCAGTAAATCTTCATGAGTTCTTCCGTTTCCTGTTCGCTTTTCTTATATTTAACCATAAAGGACTTTTTTACTTCCTCTCTGGATATGCCTAACTCCTTTGCAAATGTAATTGCTCCTTCGAGTTCTCCCACATTCCTGCCCTCGATTATGCCTTCATTCCTGCCCTCAATTCTGCTCTCTTCCTTCATTTCCTGTATCGCAAGACACATATCCACCGACTCCTTTCCTTCTTCTATCTTCATATTCGATTTTGTCACTGCATTGATGTAAACGGTGGATAGCATGTACCTATACAAAATCCGAACCATCCTGTATCATAGAGTCAGGATGGCTCGGATATACT
>VSNR01000158.1 GCA_009774345.1 Lachnospiraceae bacterium
TATTTCCCCTAGCGGTAATCAACATTTCAAGCAATCCCTTCCTCTTGCCGTGTCCACCTTATAGGGTACATTATAGGCATGGATTAGAACTGCCTCCTTAACGACATCCTCAACGTGTTCATTTGCCTCATGCTGCACATATTCCCGAAGGATGGAGACTTTATGATTAAAAGTTTCTATTCCGTACTTTTTCGTATCAGACAAACTCTGCCGCATCATTGCAGAGCACAAAAGAAAGAGAATGCCGAAAGCCAACACGGTCATTCCCCCAAATACCTGCCTGTAAATTCTATGAAACAACTTCATTCGTCTGCCTCCAGCCGGTATCCGACTCTGGGAATGGTTCTTATGACCTCCTCAAACCCTAATTTCTTGCGAAGGCGTCCTACATGGGCGTCTACAGTCCGCGTTTCCCCTTCAAATTCAATCCCCCAGAGCGCACCTAACAGCTGGCTTCTCGTCAGTGCTTTATTTTTATTGCGCGCCAGCATCATCAGACAGTCAAATTCCTTTGGTTTTAGATAGATTTCCTTTCCGTTTTTGGTGACGGTTCGCTTTTCTGTGTGGATTACGACATCTCGGATGTGAATATCCATATCATAGGCACTGTTTCGTTTTAATACTTTGTCAATTCTGACCAGAAGCTCAAGCATCTCAAAAGGCTTTGTCATATAATCTTCCGCCCCTTCCGTCAATCCTCTCACTTTGTCAGACAGGTCACTTCTTGCTGTGAGAAAAATGACAGGTATTTCGTATTGCCGAAGCTCTGGAAGCAGTGCAAAGCCGTCTTTCCCCGGAAGCATAATATCGACCACCGCACAGCCGTAGTCATGCTGTTTTTCCAGCGCTGCGCTTGCGGTATCCCCGTCAAGAAAAGATGTCACGCGGTATCCAGTTGCCTTCAGGCTCATGCTGATGACGCTGTTGATCGCCTCCTCGTCCTCGATTACCAGAATTTTGATATCCATTGCCACAGTCCTCCTACAGTTTTATTATGCCACAAAACAGACAGGTGTGGTGTAACCGATTTGTAACGAATTTATTCACTCATTTCAATGATACAGCGATGTTTTTTCGTAGTTCTGTCATAACCGATTCCTACCAGTAGCACTTGATCGGCGTACTGCTTTGCTTTTTCCAGATAATTGCGGTCTTTGATCTGCGCGATCGCATGTTCACAGGTATCATCTACTTTGAGCTCGAGTATCATTGCTGGCTTTTGGCTCTTTTTGGGCAGAAACAGATAATCACAATACCCTTTGCCGCTCTTTGCCTCCCGCTCAACGATAAAATCCTTTCGCGCATACAGATAACACAGCGTTATGACACAGGACAATGCGTTTTCATCATTATATTGCAAAAAAGGAATCTCCCTGTCATGAACATGTTCCAGCAAAGCGGCTACTTTATCTGAGTCCTGCGCCAATGTCGCTTCTACCATCTGCCGGGAACTGTCCACAATCTCTTTGATTTCCCCCATACTGTCCCACGCAAGCACTCTTTGGTATTTTTCCATCAGTTCATGATTGGGTATCCGCAGATGCCCGTCATAATAAGCCAGAAACCCAAACACCACCATCGCAGACAATATCTCATCCCTTGTATTGAGCTGCAATTCCGACGCACTATATCCATTGAGTTCCACTTCAACGGGGATTCCCGCAGTCATTTTTACAAGATCTTCTCTCACGGCTGCGGTATTGTGTTCAATGTAATTGGCAATCTCGTTCATCGGCCCCGTCTCCGTCCAATAGTTCAGGCACACACCGCGGGACAATGCCTTCACCACAGAGCGCGGATTAAATAAGCTTTCACCATTATGAAGATAATAGCCATCATACCATTTTTTTAATTCCTCAAAGGATACTGTATTCTGATGCTTCTCGCAGAGCATGCGCACCTCCTTCTCAGAAAATCCAAAATACCTATCATAAATAGTATCATTTATGAAATTGTATTCATCAAACATATTTAATTCAGACCCACTCGAATATTTGGCTACCGGAAGCACTCCTGTCATATATGCAAGTTCCACATAGGGCTGGTCTTTCAACAGATTTTTCAGGAAAGAAAGATAGGCGTGCTTGTCTGCATCTGTCATAAATTCCTGATAAAATATACAATCCCACTCGTCAAAAATAAAAATAAAGGATTCCTTGCTATCCCGAAACATCTGGCTCACAGAATGATATTTTTTTCTGCCAAGCGCCGGAAATGCTTCCAGCAAATCCTCCCGCAGTCCGTCTATAAAAGCGGCAATGTATTCCTGATAGTTCCTGCAAAAATCAGGAAGTCTGCTCATATCAGCATAGATCACATTATGATTGTTTTGGTGCTTCTGGCACTCTTTCACATCTGCAATGCGGAGCTGATCAAATAAGGAGGAACTGTCCACTCCCCTTGTATAATATGCGCCGAGCATCTGCGCATTCATGGATTTGCCAAACCGCCGCGGGCGTGTGATGCACAAATATCCGCTGTTCGTGCCGATTTTGCCGGACACTGCATCTATCAACATACTCTTGTCTACGAAAATATCATTTCTCACTGCCTTCTGAAACAACAGATAAGGTTCCTCTGTATTGAAATAATTCATCATGTTCCTCTCTCATATTGTGATATCAATTTAATAAAATTATCTTCTTCGCACTATTATTATATATGATTCATGCAATTCTGTATAGTCATTCGCAGCATTCTATAAACAAATAACAAACCGGGCGCGCAGCGCCTAGCAGTGCTGGCAAAGGATATTGCAATATTGCCAAAGGAATGCTAAAATTAAAAGTGTTTTAATACATTCTGTGAGAGAGATACAACGGAGGAATATATTATGGTCGTTTTTTTAACCAGCAGCTTTGTGGAATACCAGCCGAAGAAATACGTGCCAAAGCCTGTGGACGCCTCCAATGGCTTTGTCGAAAATTTGAAAAGATACTGGCCAGACCATGCCAGATTTCTTGTCTTTGCGTGCGATCCGTCGAATGCCCGGGAAGCCGACCATGTGACGGAGGAAATGCACGACGCGTTTTCACTGGCGGGCTTTTTTATTGAGGAAATCAGGTGCTTTGACGACAGGACAATCAAGGCATATCAGGAAAAAACAGGCTGCTCCGAAGCAGACGCTGCGGGAAACGCGCTAAAGGAGGCGCTGCAATGGGCGGACGTTTTTTATCTCGCAGGGGGTCACGCGCCAACGGAAAATGCTTTTATGAAACGATGCGGGCTAAAGGAGCTTATACATAACAAGGAGATTTTTGACGGGCTTTTTATCGGCCTTAGCGCGGGAGCAGCGAATGCCGCAGAGAATGTATACCTGCCGCCGGAGCTTCCGGGGGAGGCAGCAGACCCGGATTTTGTGAAATTCACGGACGGTCTTGGCCTTACCGGAATCAATATTATGCCGCATATCGAATATGAGAAGACCGTCATTTTGGACGGCATGAAGTTTGTGGATGAGATTTTGGCGCAGGACAGCCGCGGCAGGGAAATCTACATGATTCCTGATGGTGCTTATTTTATCATTAGAAATGGTGTCACGGAGTTTTTTGGCGAGGGTGAGATCATGGAGAATGGCAGAACAAGACCGCTCCATGCCGGGATTATCCATTCTGACAATGCAAGGCTCAGGTGTGCGTGTTCGGAGCTTGTCAATGAAAGTGCAAGATATTTTCATTCCATCGTAACGGACAGATATGACTGTATCATGGAAGTCGATTCAGAGAGCGGAAAAGCTACATTCCTCCATATCGGCGATTTTCTGCTGGAGAGGGGAATCATTCCCATTCATATCGACACCTTAGAGGAGCTGAACCGCCTGCTGACGGAAAAGCTCGTGGTGCCTGAGGAGCAGCAGCCCTTTTTGGAGCAAAGCACGCTCGAGGTGATTTTGGATGAAATCGTGAATAAGCGGGGGTACACAAGGACGGTACATCTGAACACAGGGGATGAAATCAAGGCGTATGATCTGCGTGTCAGGCTGATTGCTGGCGATATAAGGCGGCTGATGGTCAGCTACACGGACATTTCCATGGTTCTTGACCACGATTGGATGACAGACGAGTATTCCAGACTTGGATTTATTGCCCAAGCGGAGAAAATGCTGAAAGAGCCTGAATACCAGAAAGGATATTCTGTCGTCTATGCCAACGTGCAGGGGTTCAAGGCAGTGAATGACCTGCTGGGGCGCCACAGCGGCGATATGGTGATTTTCATGACGAGGGACGTTTTGGCAAACTCGCTGCATCCCTTGCTGCTTGCGCGGCTTGAGAGCGACCATTTTGCCCTGATTGTAAAGACAGAATACCTTACGGGTGACCGCCTTGAGGAAATGTGCCACCAGTGCTACGTGGAGGAGTCCAAGCGGCTACCAATCCTGATCCGGTGCGGTATCTGTCATATAGGCGGCGAGGAAGATCTGGATGAACAGGACGGCGGAGACGGGATGAAAATCCAGCGCCTGCTGGACCGCGCGAAACTGGCAGAAAATACACTTGACCCGTCCCATGGCTGTTATGCCGTATGCGACCAAAAAATGAGCGACGACTATGTGAACCGCAGATGGCTTATTTCGCAGATTGACAATGCGTTCGCCAAAGGAGAGTTTCAGACGTATTATCAGCCTGTTGTCGATACGATGACAGGGGAAATCGCAAGCGCGGAGGCCCTGATCAGGTGGCGTCATTCGGAGCGTGGGATGATTTCCCCGGGGCAGTTTGTGCCGGTGTATGAAAAAGAAGGCTATATCACGAGAATTGACAGCTTTATGGTAAACAGCGTCATCGCCTTTAATTACGATCGGATGCTCAAAAAACAGAAGGTTGTTCCGTGCGCAGTCAATTTGTCCAGAGTGGATTTTTATGATGTCAGGCTGCTTGAGATGCTCAAAACAAAGCTCGTACATCAGATCAATATCAGGGATATGCTAAAGCTGGAGGTAACAGAATCGGCTTACGCGGAACTTGAATCGGATGCGATTTCTTTCCTGAACGAGATGAAAGCGCTGGGCCTTTCGCTGATGCTGGATGACTTCGGCAGCGGGATGTCCTCGTTCTCGACGCTTGAAAATTTTGAATTTGACATCATCAAGATTGACATGGGCTTTATCTCGCAGATTGGAAAGGGCGGAAAAGCGGAATCAATCATCAAGCACATTATCGGTCTGTCGCACGACGTCGGCGCAAAGGTCGTGGCAGAGGGCGTGGAAACCAAGGAGCAGTTTGCGTTTCTACAGTCAGTGAACTGCGACATGATACAGGGGTACTATTTCTACAAACCTATGACCGAGGCGGAATTTGCGAAGCTTCTGGATAGCTCAGCTATAGCGGATATGAATTGAACTTATTGCACCCCGTAGCATTATCCCTGCACCTATGATATAATACATAGTATTACTACGAAATTGGGGAGAAATGATTATGGAATTTACAAATTTAGAATTTGAATGTATTGGCATGGAGAACGGAAGCAAATTTCCTATCGAGTATACCGGGCGAGGACAGGACATATCGCCGGAATTTATAATGAAAAATTTATCATCCAGCGCAAAGACCCTCGCTGTTACATTGGAAGACTTATCACATCCAATTAAGGATTTTACTCATTGGATTATATGGAATATTCCTGCCGCTGACAGAATAAAGAAAAATATTCCCGCTGGCAAAGCTGTGCCAATGTTGGGAAATGCCCGCCAAGGAATAGGATACGGTTTACATCGTTATGCAGGACCGAAGCCGCCGAAAGGGAAAAAACATACATACCGTTTTACAATTTATTCTTTAGATTGTGAAATAAACATAAGCGCTAATTCCATGAAAAGAAGTTTTCTGAAAAAGGCTGAAAAGCACATTATTCAAAAAGGGAGTATCATTGGCGAATTTGAGTAAGAAGATAGCAGCAGCTTATCCTTGGCTGGGGCGGTTACTTTTTTGTGTGATTTATGTATGCAATCAAGATTAACAGAAAGCACGAGGCAGCACAAGACTGCCCCGCTATATTTCTGCATTATTCTTCTTCCGTGTCGATTTCCAGCTCCGTGCCATCAAGGAAACGGAAATGCAAGAGTCCATCGCATTACGGTATTCTTAACTAAAACAATAAACTGATATCCCCATAAATACAGATACGAAGTACTCCAATAAGAATCAAATGGATTGGATAATATAGATAGAAAAACCATTTCCTCCATTTTGCTTTCCCTTTTTCGCCATTGTATAACTTTAATACCAGATAGACCAGCAAAACACCGATCTGTACCAAAGCGTAAACTTTACTTACAAAAAAGAACGATACTGCCGCAACATGACTGTTACATGGAACACATCCCCTTTCACTTTTATATTTACACCGCCAAAATATCTCTCTGCCACATCACGCACATTTCTTCCATCAATAAAAACTGCTTCTTTCTCTTTAACTTATCATCACGCTCATTATTTTCATGTAGATGCTGTTTGCAATCAAAAAACTCAGAGAGCGAAACAAGATAAGACCTTATATTTTTTCATCATCACACACCGCAATTTTTATCGTTTCTGCCACCTCCAGTATTCAACTAATTTATCGGAAAAATAAGGGCGATTTCTAACATTTACTTCGTGAATGGTTAATTTGGCTACGTGAGTTGCAGATTCAAAGATATAGCGTATTGGAAAAATATATGGATTTTTTAGATATATCCATGTATAATAAAAGAAAGTAGGTGGAAGCATTTTATGGAAAATGATAAAGAATTAAAACAGGCAAAGAAAAGAACAGAAAAGATTTATATTACGGATATTGCAATACAAAAAGTGCCATATATACGATATAAAAACTTTTCAGAAAAACAGGATATGATTATGCAGCAGTTAGCAAGGGATGTGTTGTCATTATCCAAAGAATTTAATGACAGCAATGAAGTGGCAATTACTTGTGATATTGGTGCGGATATGCCTTTAGATGAATACGGAATCAGTTATGGGACAGAGCAAGGATAAGCAGTATGATTTTCATAAAGCATTTGCTTTGTTTAAGGAATTTGCCGTAAAAGCAACTAAAAATCTTACAGTAAAAGAGCATTATGATTTAGCGCTTTCTTTTTTGAAACAGTGTGGAGAGGCAGGATTATTTTATGAATGAAAGGGGATTTAAAATGAGAGAAGAAGGCTATCTGAATGATTTATATTATGAGGACAGACCAATGCGTCTTGTTGTTCCAGATCCACTTCAAAAGGCGGATGAGCAGGAATTAGAACAAAGCAAGAAGAAAAATCGGGAAATGATAATGGCAATCAGAAAAAAGCAAAGGGAAATGGCACTCCACAATGCGCCTGAGTTGCTGGATGATTAGAGCATAAAGTGGTGTTGATAATGAATCCATTTTATTATTGGCAAAAGAGGGTTGCAGGGCAATCCTTATTGGTATCTCCATTTCCCGCTATGATTCCTACACGTTTCCTGCTATGCTTTTGCATCAAAAGTATACATCGTCCACCCATTATTGGAATAAGTCGCCACCATTTCTCCATTCTTATCGTAAAATTCTATGTAATCGCTGTTTTTTGATGGCAGTTTCTGATAGCTGAATCCTGTCTTGTGTATTTCCTTCATTCTGGGAACCGTTTCTATTGAAAAACCATGAACTGTCTGGATTTTCAAAGGCTCTGTTTGTCTGCTGGCAGGTAATATATGCCTCCATGTTTGCCAGACGCATCTTAAAAGCCTCATCCAATCCAGCCAAATCTTCCTCGAGTGTCAGCGACCTTTTCCCCGTAAGTTTATAGGAAACTTCACGGTCTTCATTTTCATGTTCTTTCACGATTTCATTATTTTGAAAGCATTGTGAGAGGCACAATGGCTACATGGTGTTTCTCAAATAACTCTTTTGACATTATTGAACAAGGGAGAAAATATATTAAACAGGCAGTTCATAGCATTTACCAAATGCCATGAACTTACCTCTGATTCCCCCACTTTCCAAGCGGTTTTCTATCCTCGTTATCCTGAGTGTAGTTTCAGTAACCGGGAAATATTCTCCCCTAATGCCATTTCCGCCGTCCGCTTGCCCGAGCTTACAAATTCGATGAGCTGTCTGTATAAATATGGTTCCCCGTAAGGCGCATCTGAACTATACAAACATCTTTCCGGCAGTTCGGTCAATGCCATTTTTGTAGCAATGGAAGCAAAAGCCGCCGAAAGGTCTAAGTATACATTCCTATGATCGTTCGCAAATTTTATTTTTACCCCGAAGTCCCTCCGAGGGTTAAATATTCACTTAGCGAAATAGGCTGCACCCTGAAACCAATTTTAGGTGAGCTATGTGAATGGGGAATGACTTATCAGAAATACAAATCATACTAAGATCAAAGGCAACAGTCTGAACAGTCATTAATTTTTATACAAAATCATATTCCCGAATGTCGTCAAATGGTTTATGAAGTAATTGTTTTTCAAAGATTATTTTGGCATAGTCAACCAATGATTGCTGCATAAATAAATCTGATATTGCTTCATAAGTTTCATGAACAAATACCAATGATGCAATCTCTCCATCAGTAGCAGTTTCCTTGAATCTTTGGAGCAAAGTCTCCCTCGTTAATCCTGTCTTTGCATTATAACAAATACCAACGGTGGATTGGTTCTCTCGTATATAAATATACTTTTTATTATCAATAGATATGATATCTTCACCAGTAAGACCGATTTCTTCCCTGCACTCTCTCAAGAATGTATGTACTGGATCGCCATCAAAAAGATCTTCCGCAGATAATCCTCCGCCAATACATTGAATCACACCTGGAAATGAAGTATGATTAGACATTCTCCCAAAAACATAATAACCATCCTTTGTAATAATATTGCCGCCAACTGCTACAGCACTGCATTTTGTTATATTCGCATGCTCATGATTCATCATATACGTCATATGAGAATAATGTGTTTTCTCAAGCTCTATTTTTATTTCATTTGATAATGTTTCTACCGATTTGACACTTAAAACGACCCCGTCAAATAATTTTGGATTTTTAGCTACTGCTTCTTTCCAGTATTCATGAATCGTGTTCAGTTCTGATTCACTGAGAGAAATCTCTGATTCACTGAGGTATAATGAAATGTTATCATTGCATACAAATACTTTTGTATGATTGCCACAAACATACTGCGAACTCATTGTTTTATAAACCTCCATATTTTCAAATTCGGCGTGTATTTTTGCATAACTGTTTTTGATAAAGATTTGCAAAAATACACGCCGGTTCATTTTGATTATCTAATTTTTCTTGCCCAAATAATAGCTCTGTTCGTCATTTCGCTTATCGGATTTCCCTGATAATCGCCGCATTCCTGCTCTATAACAAATCCTGCTTCATCCAGCCACTGATGTATCTGCTCAAGCATGATAAAGTGTTTTTCAGACGGAATCTCCTGCACTAAAGTACTTCCATCCGCAAGTATCATATCAAACCTGCGAACAGATCTGGCTATGCTGTTCTCTGTGTCATAAACATTATCAAGCAAAGTCATTTTCCCAAAGTTTCCATGACTGTCTGTACCTTCCCATATCACAATTGGATTAGGACTATGAAAACATTTTTCTGGATATTTTGGGTATGCATAATCCACAAAAATGTGCCCGCCAACAACTAAAGCATCCGCCGCTTTCTGAATCATCAACTTTTGGGCTTGTTCATAATTCATATCAGACACAATATTAAATAAGAAATTAGCGCCTAAAATTACAACATCAAATCCCGCACCCCAGTCATCATAAATTACATCTGCCTTATGCCATTTGATTTTTTCAGTCGTTATTTTGTGTGTGATCTTTTCCAGCATGTACGCATCAAAATCAAGCCCGATTACATCGTGTCCCGCTTTTGCCACAGGAACCAGAAAACGCCCGCTCCCACAGGCAATTTCCAAAACCTTTTTGGGCATTGCCCCCATAAGCATGAGCGCAAGTTCAACATCATCCGTATCGATTTCATTCAAGTCGTACATATCGGCATTCCATTGTGCTATGATATCCTTTTCGTTATACATTTTTCCTCCATCCTAATCATCCCTTTCTTGATATATTTGAAATATGCAATATATTGTGC
>VSNR01000159.1 GCA_009774345.1 Lachnospiraceae bacterium
TGATATATCGTATAAATTATTCAGCATACTGATTATTTATATAAATACATTGTCAGATCAGACCTCATGGTGATTTTACCATGAGGTCTTTTTATGCACACGGGCACCCAGATGAAATTTGTCAGCAAAAGCTGACGGGTGCCCGGCGCGCGAGTAGTGGAAGATGACTCTTCCCCTACTCGATTGTACACGGGCACCCAGATGAAATTTGTCAGCAAAAGCTGACGGGTGCCCGGCGCGCGGGCGTCCCGGATTACGATTACAACAGAGGGAGGGAACGATCTTTTATGAGAAAAAAACTATCAACCTACATCTGGGAATACAAATGGCATTATCTCTTTGCCATCGTTTCGCTGCTTATCAGCGTTTCCCTTGATATGCTGGCGCCAATGCTCACCATGCATATTATTGACGATGTCATACTGGGCGGCAATCTGACAACACTGCCCTATCTGCTGGGCGGCATCCTGATTGTCGGCGTCGGGCGGTGTATTTTTCAATATACCAAGGAATACACCTTCGACAAAGTAGGCTCCTCGATTGCCTCCGATATGAGGAAAAACCTGTTTGACCATATCCAGAGTCTGAGCAGCAGCTTCTTTGACAAGACGAACACCGGCGAACTGATGGCGCGCGTCAAGGATGACATCGACAGAATCTGGAATACGCTGTCCTATGTGAGCATGTTGATTATCGAGGTAATTTTTCATACCTGTGTCGTGCTCTTTTGCATGTACCGGCTTCATGCCCCGCTCGCTGTCATTCCGACCATCGCTATGATCTTGTCCGCCTTGACCGCTGTCGGCATGGAGCGTCATTTAGGCTCCATTTATGAGGAGATCAGTGAGGAGAATGCCGTTCTCAATACCGTGGCAGAGGAAAATTTAGCAGGCGTGCGCACTGTAAAAGCGTTCGCGCGTGAAAAATTCGAAATCCGTAAATTCCTGTCGCACAACCAGCGCTACTATGAGCTGAACATGCGGCAGTCAAAAGTATTTGTGCGCTATTATCCTTATTTGCAGATTATCACAAAACTGCTGCCGATGCTGATTCTTCTGCTCGGCGGACGCCTTGTCATTCAGGGCACAATCACGCTGGGCGTACTCGGTGCGTTTCTTGAGTACTCCAACAATATTGTATGGCCTATGGAGATGCTCGGCTGGCTGTCAAACGACTTCTCAGCAGGCATTGCTTCGAACAAAAAGCTCATGAAAATCTATGAGCAGAAGCCAGCGATCACTGAGGCAGCGCATCCTGTGACGCTAGAGCAGGTACAGGGTAAAATCGAATTTTCGCACGTTTCCTTCCACAAGGAAGACCAGCATGAAATCCTGCATGACATCAGCTTTGAAGCCGCCCCCGGCGCGACAATCGGCATTATGGGTGCCACCGGCGCGGGGAAAACTTCGGTGATACAGTTGTTACAACGCCTCTACGATGCCACAGACGGCTGTATCCGGCTGGACGGCGTCGATATCCGGGAACTGTCCTTAAAACAGCTTCGCAGCAGTATCTCCATCGTCATGCAGGATGTATTCCTCTTCTCTGACACCATCAATGAGAATGTAAAACTCGGGAAAAAGGAATATATCGACGAGGCGATTGTGCGCAAGGCTTCACGCGACGCACAGGCAAGCAGCTTTATTGAAAAAATGCCCCAAGAATATGAGACCGTGATCGGTGAGCGCGGCGTCGGACTCTCCGGCGGACAGAAGCAGCGCATCAGCATTGCGCGGGCACTCGCCAAGCACACGCCTATTCTAATCATGGACGACTCCACGTCCGCACTGGATATGGAGACCGAACACGAGATACAAAAAACGCTGAATGCGCTTCCTGACACGACCAAACTGATTATCGCACACCGCATCAGTGCCGTCCGCCGCGCAGATGAGATACTTGTTCTCGAAAATGGCTCCATCGCAGAGCGGGGAACGCATGACGCGCTTCTCGCCAAAAAGGGACTCTACTACACAACCTATGTGTCACAGTACGGCGAACCGGCGGATGCCGAAAACACCACAGCACACAATCAAAAGAAGGAGGAATATCATGTCAGTCAATTCGTATAAACAAGATGAGAACATCCGTGAAGTAAGCAAGCTGAAAACACTGGGCAGACTGTTCTCCTATCTGCTCGCACACAAAGCTTCCATCTTCATCGTACTGTTCATCATGGCATACTGCGTGTGTGTGAGCCTTATCAATCCACTGATCATAGAATCAGCCATCGACAACCATATATCCACAGGGGACTACGAAGGGCTGTACCGCCTTGCTGCCATCGCGCTTGTATTAAATGCCATTCTTATTATTTTAGTCAAAGCCCGCATGTATATTATGGCAAAGGTATGCAACAAAGTGCTGGTTACGATTCGGCAGCAGCTCTATACACACATACAGACGCTTGACTTCAAGTTTTTTGACAGCAGACCGACCGGAAAAATACTCGCGCGCATCATAGGCGATATCAATTCCCTAAAAGATGTGCTGTCAAACAGCGTAACAACGCTGATACCGGACTTTATCACCATCTGCGCCGTCGTCGGCATTATGTTTGTCAGAAATGCCAAACTTGCCGCTGCTGCCTTGATTAGTATTCCGCTGATGTTTGTGGGGGTATGGTTCATACAGGTACGCTCCCACAAACGCTGGCAGGTCTATCGTAAAAAGTCCTCCAATCTCAATGCGTTTGTGCACGAGGACTTATCCGGCATCCGCATTATCCAGAGCTTTACCGCTGAGGACGAGACAAAGGAAACCTTCCGCACACTGGTCAATGAACACCAGCGCTCCTTTATGGATGCTGTGCTGTATGCAGATGCTTTTGGCTCTGTCATCGACTTCTGCTGGGGACTGGGCAATGTCTCTTTGTGGTATACAGGCATTATGATTCTTGGTGTAGACACCGTATCTGTCGGAACTTTAGTCGCTTTTGGCACCTATATCTCAATGTTCTGGCAGCCAATCATGAACCTCAGCAACTTTTATAACCAGCTTATCACCAATATTTCCGGTGCAGAGCGTATTTTTGAAATCCTTGATACCGATGCGGAGATCGTGGATGCAGAGAATGTGACGCAGATGCCTGAAATTGTGGGCGCAGTTGATTTCGAGCACGTCGGATTTTCTTACGAGGAAGGAATAAACGTTCTGGATGACGTAAGCTTCCATATCTGTCCCGGCGAGACAATCGCACTGGTAGGACCGACAGGCGCCGGCAAGACCACCATCGTAAACCTGATCAGCCGCTTCTATGATATTCAGCAGGGCACGATCAAAATCGACGGACAGGACATCAAAAAAGTCAGCATCGAGAGTCTCCGGCAGCAGATGGGCATTATGACACAGGATAATTTTCTCTTTACGGGAACCATCCGTGAAAATATTGCCTATGGCAAACTTGACGCAACTGATGATGAGATTATCGCCGCCGCAAAAGCGGTGCATGCGCATGATTTTATCGCCAAACTACCAGACGGCTACAACACCAAGCTTGAGGAGCGCGGAGGCGGTCTGTCTGTAGGTCAGAAGCAACTGCTTGCCTTTGCGCGTACTATGGTCAGCATGCCCAAAATACTGATTCTGGACGAGGCGACCTCAAGCATTGACACCAAGACAGAGCTGCTGGTGCAGGACGGTATCGAAGCCCTGTTAAAAGGACGCACCTCCTTTGTCATCGCACACCGTCTGTCCACCATCCAGAAGGCAGACCGCATCTTTGTCATCGACAACGGCGGCATCGCTGAACAGGGAACCGCCAAGGAACTCATGGCAAAAAGAGGCGCTTACTATCGGCTCTATACAGCACAATTGCAGGATGTCGTGTAAAATTTAATCAAAAAAGCACGGGTAAGGATACTTTTCCTTCACTCGTGCTTTTTTGCTACATTACGCGCTTCTGCGTTCCAGCTCCTCAATCCGCTTTTCTATCTTATCCAGACGCTGTTCTATTTTGTCAAAGCGTTCATCCATTCGCTTGTTTATACGAGTCTCCATGCGTCCCATCTCCTCAATGATGGTATTAAACATTGATTTCATTTCTTCACTCATTTATAACACCCCCTCAATCTTTAGATATTCCTATTATACCAGATTCCGCCGCTTTTTCAAGCGATTTCAGAAGACAAACACACCTATACATACAGAAAATGATACATCTTTTGAAACAGCTCATCCACGTCAATCGGTTTTGCAATGTGCGCGTTCATGCCTGCGCTGAGTGCCTTCTCCACATCCTGTGCAAACGCGTTTGCCGTCATTGCCATGATCGGGATTGTCATAGTATCCTTTCTATCCATGCTGCGTATTGCCCGCGTGGCAGCATATCCGTCCATCCCCGGCATCTGGATATCCATCAAAATCATGTCATAATGCCCTTCCATTGACTGACTGATCAAGTCGATCGCCTCCTCTGCATCCCACGCACAAGTCACATGCGCATGGGTATGCTCTAGAATCGCTGTGATGATCTCCATATTCACATCATTGTCCTCCACCACCAGAATCCGTTTCCCGGTGGCATCGAGCACCGCGACGCCATCCTCCTGCCTGAAATTCTTCTGTATCTCTTTATCCTTCTTAAAGCGCACATGGACCAAAAACTTCGAGCCGACACCAACTGTACTCTCAATCCTAAGCTCCGCTCCCATGGCATCGAGAATACGCTTTGTGATACTCATACCAATACCGCTGCCCTCAATCTTCTGTACATACTTGTCCTGCGCGCGCTCAAACGGCTGAAACATCTGATTCTGGATAAACTCCTCTGTCATGCCGACACCTGTATCCTCCACAACAATGTCAAAGACTGCATAATCTTCATCATCACTGCATTCCTTGACAGCCGCACGGACACGTCCAAACGCTTCTGTATACTTGATACTGTTGCTGACCATATTCATCAAGACCTGTCTGAGCCGCACCACGTCCCCCATAAGATTTACATGTTCTGCCTCACATGTCATTTCCAGCTCAACCTTGCGTCCCCTCGCCATCTGTGACAGCACCACATGCAGATTCTCCACCATCTCCGTCATGCTGAATTGGGTTTCCTTCAGCTTGAGCTCATCCATCTCAATCTCTGACATGTCCAGTATATTGTTCAGCAGATTCAGCAGCTGGGTTGAGGATGCTGTTATCTTATTGAGGCATTCCCAGACTTTATCCTTGTCGTCAATATTGTACTTGGCAATATCTGTCATGCCGACAATCGCATTCATAGGGGTTCTGATATCATGCGACATGCTCGCCAAGAAGTTTGTCTTGGCAATATTTGCCTTCTGCGCATTCTGCTTTTCCTGTTCTGCCTCAATCACTGCCTTCTCGATTCGTTCTTTCTGTTTATTTTCTATATAATTCTGATATTTCAGAATCAGTCCGATCGTGGCAGCCACCAGCAGAATTGCGATCAGATTATCCTGATAATAATAGAAATCGTTGTCTATGTATTTGAAGGTGTCCTGATGAAAATAGCCGTACATGACAATAGCCGCATCCGTTACCACAGTGAGCACCAGCAGTACCTTGAAATAAATGCCTTTTGTCATAATGCATACAAGCAGAATGCCAAAGGTGAGCCACACCGGCATCCCCGACTCAATCCCGCCGCCCTCTGCCCACAGAAACATGAACGGAAAAACAATCAGATTGACCGGCGCAACAATCAGCGCATAAAAAAGCTGTATTTTCTCATGATATTTATTTGCCAGCACTGCCATCACTACCAGATAAATCCACAAGATGGACATTGCCAGTATCCCGTCGTGCTCATATCCCATCAAAAATTCAACGGACACGAGGATGGTAAGCGCTGAAATCTCTATCCATATGATCGCATTGTACACCCATATTTTTGATTCTGTCTTTTCAATGTATTTGTCAATCTTGTCTTTTAATCTCTGAAACATATCCATCTCCCTTCTCAGTCCAAATCTTCATCCGATAACTCCATAAACCGTGAAAATGCTTCCTCGTGCATCTTAGACACTGCCTGCGGATTTCTCTTCAAAAGAGAACTCATGCGCCCATATTCTTTCTTGGTCTTTGCACTGGCAGCCTTTTCCATAATCAACTCCAACGCCGAATTAATCTTTCTAAGCCCCGCCTCTGACCGTTCTTTGAGTTCCCCGCCATAAAATGCAGACGCAACCTCAAAATGTTTCTGTATATGCCGAAATTCCTCACTGCTCTCCTCAAGACTCAATAGAACCTCCTTGAGATTGAACGCTTCGCGCACACTTTCTGCCATATCAATTGAGATATAGACAGTGAGCACAAATACCATCACCTCCAGCAGATTTTCATTCATGCGCATCACAAACCGTTCAATCAGCGTATGTCCATACAATGTAAGAATTACAGAAAATACTCCCCATGCCAGCGACGAGGTCACACAGATATGGCCATTGAGATTCAGACGCTGGCTGCTGTAGTCCCAATACCGCACATGAAACATCTTCTCCATCACCACGCCGGTAAAATATTCTAACAGTGTCGCACTCGTCATTCCCACAAGAAACACCAAGCCCGCATTCGTTCGAAACGGCAGCGTAAAAATCAGTACGACAATCGCACCGGAACCATAAATCGGGAGAAACGGCCCTCTCATAAATCCCCTGTTGACCCACTTTGCCTTCAATACAGAGACATAGCATGTCTCCCAGACCCATCCCAGAAAACAGTAAAAGTAAAAAAAGAAAAGCCATGTCGAAAATGTATAGATCATCTATCTTCCTCCTGTCAGTATTCCTCAACACACAGCAGCAGCATGCCGCGCTGCACTTCGACCTCCGCGGGTTCTCCTATAAATTCATTGCTCACTCCAATCGGAAACTCCTGCTTGACGGTTACCTCGTCCAGCAGATATTTCAGACCGCGCTCGGAGACCCCATACGCATCTCCTCCATAGGCAAAGACCGAAATGCGCCTCCCCCTCTGGGAAAAATCTGCTGGAAAGCACATCTTTGTATCCTTTATCAGCATCAGTGTGACATCATCCCCCACGATGGTTCCCCTTGCTCCCCTGTTCATTAGATACAGCAGGCACTGAATATTTGCCAGTGTATGATCCAGTCTGCCGCCCAGTGCACCATATAGTTCAAACTGCTCATAACCTGCCGCCAGTCCTTCCTTTATCGCTGCGAGCATATCTGTATCATCCTTTTCGACAGGCAGTCTTTTCACCTGCAAGGAATCTGCCAGCGCCTGTGTTTGCAAGGAATCCATGTCCCCCAGCACCAGATCAGGCGTCCTTCCTATCCGGGTCAGGTACGCGAGCCCCCCGTCTGCTGCAATGCACAGATCTTCTTGCTTCACTGCCAGCCGTCTCTCAAGCAGCTGCGTGTCACACACACCCGCCCCGATGATAATACACTTTCCCATACGCCTTCCCATCCCCTCTTATCCTTATCCTTCTATCATATAGAAAAAGTCCGCCAAAGTCAAGCCTTGGCGAACTTTTGTTCTAAATCTTTTTATCCTGTATCAGAAACTCTTGAATACATCGGTCTCTTTCTGTAATGCAGCCGCAATCAACTGGTTCTCATCCATTCTGTTGCTGATATTCTCCATATCCGTCACAAGCACCTGTGTGCTCTCCGCTGCGCCTGTTACGCCTCTAGCGCCATCCTCAATGGCATCTGTGATCGTCTCAATAGATGCCGCAATCTCATCCACCGCACGCTTTAAGTCATCCGTCTTTGTCGTAAACTCATTCATAACACCCTCTATGTATGTGGCATTATCCCTGTACTGTTCACCGCTGCTCACAAAATTCTCAAATTCCGGCAGAATTGAATCCGTCATATATTCCACAAGATTGTTGGAATGTCCTGCAAGATTATGTACTGCGTTAATCACGACGCTGTTGATCTCCTGAATACGGTTTGCCGTCTGACGGCTCGATGCCGCAAGCTGCCTGATCTCATCTGCGACAACTGCAAACCCCTTTCCTGCCTCCCCTGCGCGCGCTGCCTCAATCGAAGCATTTAACGCAAGCAGATTGGTCTGGCTTGAAATCTTTAAGATGTCATTTGTCAGTCCATTGACCTGTTCTACGCTCTTGCTGTCCTCTATTGCCTGATTTAATACCTCAAGAATCTCCTGCACCTTTGTGCTGGTCTCCTGCATGTTTGTCTTGGCATCAAGCTCCATCTTATCAGCATTTTCTTTCATTCTCTTAGAGTATTCATTAATGCTGTTTGACTTGTCTGCAATCATCTCAACCTCACTGCGCACAGAGTCTGCATTCTGGTTAATGATCGTTGCCGAATGCCCAACCTCCTGCATGGTAGCCGAGAGCTCCTCTGTGACTGCTGACAGATCGGAAGCGCTGTCATTTGAGGTCCTGACACTCTCCTGCACTTCATTGACAACCTCCTCGAGCTTTCTTGAGTTTTCGATAATCATTTTCATGATGCTTTGCAGCTTCGCCATAAAAGTATTGATACCATTTCCCAGATCAGAGATCTCATCATTTGACAAGATACTGATTCGCTTGGTCAGATCTCCCTCACTCTGGTCAATGCCCCTGATAATGTCATTGATCTCATGGTTTGCGACAATTAGTTTTCTAATAATTAAGATAAATACGCTGTACAATGTAATCAAAAGAGCAATCACACTGAGTACCACAATAATGGTATTTTTTAATACCGCTTTATTATATTCCGTTGTCAATGCATCACTCGCCTGCATGGCACTCGCCTGCGCACGTGCCATCATACTTTCCACCTGACGCTGCATCTCATCACTGCATTGCTTGATAGTGCTGTTCGCAAGTTCAAACGCCTTTTCCTTCTCTGCGTTTCCACTGAAGGCCATCAAGTTTGCAATCTCATATTTCATCGTCTCATAATTCGATAGAATCGTATTATATGCAGAAGCATCCTCCTCCTCAAGATTGTCCTTAAATTCTTTCAGATAATTATCCAGAACCTCCTCTTCTGCACGCACCTCTGCCACTGTCGCAATCAATGTATCCAGATCTGTTGCTATAATATGAGAAAGTGCCTTCTTATGAATCTCTTGCAGCTCTTTTTCAATATCACTGAGATCAGAAATATTGACCATATGCTCATCTGAAATTGTCACTGCTGTGGTATTGACCTTCTTTAAATTACTGATTGCAGCAGTATTTGAGAAAATCGCCAGTGCTCCGAGAATAAAAACCGGAACTAAAATGATGATTGTTATGCTCAACCGCATCTTATTATTCATTTTGTTCATTTTGTTCCCTCCTTATTGTACCACTGAAGCAGTGATGCCTTTTACAAGCCTGTCCATCAAGTCCTGCATCGGCATATTGTCTGGATTACCCGCCGCTATAGTATCCGCAAAGCTCGTGCAGGCATCCCAATAACTGTTGCCCACCCGCTGTAGCACGCCATACTGTGACTGTTCAATGACAGCTGCGATTGCCGGAACCTTGCCCACTGCGTCAGATGCTGCCGCCACTGTGTTTGCAGGCCCTTGGCTTCTCTCCTCAAACCGCAGGATCTGGTTCTCCTCATTTGTAATCCAATCTGCCAGTTTATGTGCCCACGCCAAATGTTCTGAGTACGCATTGACCCCAAACATCTTATATCCCTTAAAGGAGGACATCTGAATCTGCTGGCCATTACAGGTATAGGTTGGCAGTTTGCATGCGCGATAATTATTTCCCCATGCTTCCTCCACTGCCACTGCATTCCACACACCACTGATTCCAGCAATACAGGTACCATCCCTTACACCTTCAATAAAAAGGCCATCCGCCTGCGCCACAAAACCCGGATGTGTAGCAATATTCAACAATGCCTGCCCTATATCAACACCTTTAATGCTTCCCTCTGTGGCATTCCAGTTGCAGTGGTTTGTCACCCCATCATCGTTAATGCCAAAATCAAGTCCTGTATTGCCGAAAAATGAATACAGATACCAGCCAGAATTAAACTCCATAGATATTTTCTTTTCATTCTCGGCTGCCACCTCAAGGATTCTGTCAAAAGTTTGTACATCCGCATCTGATAAATATTCCTT
>VSNR01000016.1 GCA_009774345.1 Lachnospiraceae bacterium
CTGTTCGCCCATTAAAGCGGTACGCGAGCTGGGTTCAGAACGTCGTGAGACAGTTCGGTCCCTATCCGGCGTGGGCGGAGGATATCTGAGAGGAGCTGTCCTTAGTACGAGAGGACCGGGATGGACGGACCGCTGGTGGACCTGTTGGCGACCAACGCCACAGCAGGGTAGCCAAGTCCGGCAGGGATAAACGCTGAAGGCATCTAAGCGTGAAGCCCCCCTCAAGATGAGATATCCCTCACACAAGTGAATAAGACCCCTTGAAGACGACGAGGTAGATAGGGTATAGGTGTAAGTGCAGCAATGCACTAAGCTGAATATTACTAATCGGTCGAAGGCTTATCCTGAGAGGTATAGGGAGAATGTTGGAAAGATGTCAGACAGATAGATAAGAGATCAATTTTTGTGTTCGGTTTTGAGGGAACAATACAGTGTGACCTCATGGTCTAAGATGGCGAAGTAGCTCAGTTGGCTAGAGCACACGGTTCATACCCGTGGTGTCGAGGGTTCGAATCCCCCCTTCGCTATTTTTTATATATAAAAATATAAGTCACTACGATATGGGTATTTTACGATTTGATTTTGAAAAATTTATTGACTTTATTCTACAAAAGTGATAAACTTTTATAGTATTCAATTAGAACTATGAGCTGACTTGTTCTGCAAATCATTCCATTTGATGCAGGCAAGTCAGTTTTTTTAGGCGTATGTAGAGTACATAAATATTTTTAATGGAGGTTTTCAGTATGAACAATGGAACAGTAAAGTGGTTTAATGCCCAAAAGGGTTATGGATTCATTACAAATGAAAGTACAGGAGAAGATGTATTTGTACACTTTTCAGCAATTATGTCTGAGGGATACAAGACTCTTGAAGAAGGTCAGAAAGTTACTTTCGATATTGAGCAGGATCCTAAGAATAGCTCGAAGCTCAGAGCAGCAAACGTTGTACTCGCATGATGTACGAGTACTTCGCCCATAGACATAAGACCCCTCTGACGGACTGATCTGTCAGAGGGGTTTTTATCGTCTTATAATAATTTAGTGATTCTAGCCATTGCTTCGATGGTATTTTCACGATTGCCAAATGAGGTGAGACGGAAAAACTTCTGCCCGTTTTTGCCAAAACCTGCCCCCGGGGTACCGACAACTTGTGCTTTGGTCAATAACTCATCAAAGAAATCCCAAGAGTCCATATCATTTGGACATTTAAACCATATGTAGGGGGAATTGACACCGCCAAAACAGTGAATGCCTTTTTGGGTCAATCCATCAGCGATAATTTTTGCATTTTCTTGATAATATTTTATATTTTCCCGGCATTGTGCCATGCCTTTTTCTGAGAAAACGGCTGCTGCACCTTTTTGAACAATATAGGACACACCGTTGAACTTTGTGCTTTGGCGGCGGCTCCACATCGCATTTAAGGACATTTCTACTCCGGTTGAGGAGGTAAATTTTAAATCTTTTGGCACGATCGTGTATCCGCAGCGTGTACCCGTGAAACCGGCTGTCTTGGAGAGGGAACAAAACTCAATCGCACATTTTCTGGAACCTTCAATCGCAAAGATACTTCTGGGAAGTGAGGTATCTGTTATAAAGCATTCATAGGCGGCATCAAATAAAATGAGCGCTTCGTTTTCGAGTGCATAGTCCACCCATTCCTTTAATTGTTCCTTGTTGTAGGCAGCGCCCGTGGGATTGTTTGGCGAGCAGATATAGATAATATCCGCATGGATGCTGTGGTCTGGCATGGGCAGGAAGTGATTGGTCTCATCTGCATTGATATACGTAATATTTCGTCCATTCATGATATTGGTGTCAACATATACAGGATATACCGGGTCTGGGATCAGGATGATATTATCCTGGTCAAAAAGGTCTGTAATGTTTCCGGTATCACTCTTGGCACCATCGGATACAAAAACTTCGTCGGCTGCGATCGAGACATTGTTCTGACGATAATAATCAACAATCGCATCGCGAAGAAACGCATATCCATGGTCTGGTCCATAGCCCTTGAATGTCTCAGCACTGGCAAGGGCATCAACGCCTTCGTGGAGCTGTTCGATGACCGTGGAACCAATGGGGAGTGTCACATCGCCAATACCCAGACGAATCACTTTTTTGTCGGGATTGTCAGCGATATACTTGTTGACGCGGTGTGCAATTTCAGAAAAGAGATAGCTTTCTTTTAGATTCAAATAATTTTCATTTAATTTTGGCATAATATAACCCTCCTTTATAGTTGTCCTTATCAGGAACACTATAATCATCATAACGGTATCCTGTATCTTTGTCAATTTGAAATATTGAAAATATGTATTAATTATGTTAAGTTAATGTGTAGGAGTGTTTTCATGCACGCTTTAACAAGTTTGGATAATCATATATTTGAGGCGGCGGTGGTATTAGCGGCGTCTTGGATGGGTACGATGATATTAGGGGAGCGCCCAGTATTATAACGGCTTGTCGGAAAGGAGTAAAAAATGGGTGAATTTGAAAAGGAAATAAAGGATGCAAAGAGAGTGGTTTTAGAATTTTTGGCACAGGCAAAGCTCAAGAAGGGAGAGCTGGTGGTGATCGGCTGTTCGACAAGTGAGATCGCTTCTTGTCAGATTGGTTCATACTCAAATGAGGCACTTGGGGAGGCGGTGTTTGTGACGATGTATGAAGAGCTGCAAAAAGCGGGTCTTGCTGTCGCTGCACAGTGCTGTGAACATCTTAACAGAGCACTGATTCTGCCAGAGGCGGATGCAGAACGATTTGGATATGATGTTGTCAATGTAGTTCCACAGCCAAAGGCGGGAGGCTCTTTTGCGACTGCTGCATGGAAGCATATGGAGCATCCTGTGGCGGTGGAGCATATCTGGGCACATGCGGGAATTGATATTGGAGATACCTTGATTGGTATGCATCTAAAGCCGGTCGCAGTGCCTGTGAGGCTGGAGCATCCGGTTATAGGCGGTGCGCATATTGTATGTGCAAGGACAAGACCCAAGTATATTGGAGGAGAGAGAGCACACTATAATGAGACGTTAGAATAAACTTTGGATAAACTTATGAAAATGTCTTTTCTAAAGTGGTGATTATGTGTTATAATCGGTATGTCTATTATAGGACTTGAAAGGATAAAATGAAATTGAGCCGTAAAAGATTTATTGAAATTTTGGTTCCAGTGCTCACACTGATGACGATTGCAAACTGCATTGTAATACTCGTGCTGGTGATGAATATAGGGAGAAAGGTTAACCGGTTAGAACAACAGATTCTGCTGATTCAGGACGAGACGAAGAATGCTTTGGTAAAGGAACAGGAGCTGGTGTTATCTGATATTTCTGATATTGATGGCAATGCTGTAGATGCGGAAGAAGCGGCGGACATTGCAGCGGTAGAGATGCAGGAGAACACACATAAATGGGACGGAAAAGGGGACAGCAGCAGTGGTATCAGGCGGGTCTATCTGACCTTTGATGATGGACCAAGCGCGAATACCGACAGGATTCTTGATATTTTGGCGCAGTATGGTGTCAAGGCAACATTCTTTGTCGTAGGTAAGGAAGGATATGCGGACCAGTACCGGCGTATTGTGGAGGACGGACATACACTGGCGATGCATTCTTACAGTCATCGGTACAATGAAGTGTATGCGTCGCTGGATGCATACAAGGCTGATCTGACTAAGCTTCATGATTATCTGTATGAGCTTACAGGCGAGGACTGCCGGTTTGTGAGATTTCCGGGCGGCAGCAGCAATACGGTGAGTACGGTGAGTATGTGGGATTTGATTGATTACTTAGACAGTGAGGATATGGTATATTTTGACTGGAATGTGTCAAGCGGAGATTCTACAGGCGGTAAAAAGAGTGTGGAGCAGCTGACAAGCAATGTACTTGATAATATAGGTAAGTACAACAATGCTGTAGTGCTATTTCATGACGCAGCAGGAAAAACGACCACGGTGGATGCGCTGGCAGGGATTATAGAAAAGATACTTGACTCTGACAATACAGTACTTTTACCGATTTCGGAGGATACGGTAAAAGTGCAGCATTTGCATCAATAGCAATATAATATTATACAAAATAAAATTGGAGGATAATGAACGATGGGTTTTTTTCAGGATTTGAAGCAGGATTTATCACAGACAGTAAACGGATTGGAGCCTGAAGATGCGGTAGCTGAACTCAATCTTGAGGAGGCGGAGGCAGCAGCTTCGGAAGATTTGTTTGGCACATCAAGGGAGGATGATCTGGCAAAACTGGATGCCATGCTTGAACAGGAGGTTGCAGCGTATGGTGATGTGGCAGTGAAGCCTGTCAGCTTGCAGGAGAATCCTGTACACAGGAATAACGATGATACAGTGGCAGCACAGTTGGCAGCAAATGAGGTGGAAATACCTGTAGCAGAAGAAAATAGTAAAAGAGAGGCAGATGAGGAGATGGAACAGTTATTGAATGAGGTAGAACAGAATATACAAGAGCCAGCATATATGGATGTGGCACCGGCGGCAGAGACGCGGGAGCATACAGATACAAGCACAGCGGCTTCGACAGATACCGCAGTGATCACCGCAGGAATGAATATTACGGGTGATGCGACAAGTACTGGCAACATGGATTTGATCGGCAGCATCACAGGTAATATAGAGATTTTGGGGAAGCTGAATGTCACAGGAAGCATTACGGGTAATTCTTCGGCGGCAGAGATCTATGCAGAATCTGCACAGATTAACGGTGAGATCAAGAGCAAGGGCAGCGTCAAGATTGGCCAGAGCTCCGTGGTAATAGGCAACATCTTTGCGACGAGTGCAGTGATTGCTGGTGCGGTAAAAGGAGATATTGATGTGCATGGTCCTGTCATCTTGGATACGTCTGCGATTGTGATGGGCAATATCAAGTCAAAGTCTGTGCAGATCAACAACGGTGCAGTGATCGAGGGAATGTGTTCACAGTGCTATGCAGATCTCAGTCCTACAGCATTCTTTAATGACGTGAAGAAGAATAGAAAACAGCAGTCATAGAGTAGGAGCTGGTAGCATATGAAGAGAGTATTATTAAAGCTGAGTGGTGAGGCACTCGCAGGAGATAAGAAAACAGGATTTGATGAGCCGACTGTCACAGCGGTGGCAAGGCAGGTAAAGGAAATTGTAGACAGCGGCGTTCAGGCGGGAATCGTTATCGGCGGCGGCAACTTTTGGAGAGGCAGGACCAGCGAGACGATTGACCGGACCAAAGCAGACCAGATTGGGATGCTCGCAACGGTGATGAATTGTATTTATGTGTCTGAAATTTTTCGATCTATAGGCATGGGGACAGAGATCTATACACCGTTTCAGTGTGCTGCGTTCACAGAGCTTTTCTCGAAGGACAAGGCACTGGCGGCACTCGAGGCAGGAAAAGTAGTGTTTTTTGCGGGCGGTATCGGACATCCGTACTTTTCGACAGATATGGGCACGGTTCTCAGGGCGATTGAGATTGAGGCGGATATGATTTTGTCAGCGCGGGCAGTGGATGGCGTGTATGACGCGGACCCGAAACTTCATAAAGATGCAAAGAAATATGACACGATTCCAATCAAAGAGGTGGTTGACAGGCAGCTTGGGGTAATGGATCTTGCCGCGGCGGTACTCTGTATGGAAAATAAGATTCCGATGACCATCTTTGGCTTGAATGAGGAGAACAGTATCATCAATACAGTAAAGGGAAAATCAAATGGCACTGTCATTACAGTCTGATGTATCATAGACAGGGTACGGTGGCTTTCGATTGAGAATATAATTAGAATAAAAATCAGGAGGACATAACAATGGACGCAAGAGTAAAAACATACGATGACAAAATGCAGAAAGCGCTCGATTTTCTATTATCAGATTATCAGACAATTCGTGCAGGACGTGCCAATCCCCATGTGCTTGACAAGTTAAAGGTGGACTATTATGGAACGCCCACACCGATTCAGCAGGTTGGGAACATTACAGTGCCAGAGGCGAGGATGATTCAGATCGCACCGTGGGAGAAGAGCCTGATCAAGGAGATTGAAAAGGCGATCATGGCATCTGATATCGGCATCACACCGAACAATGATGGCGCAGTGATTCGGCTTGTATTCCCGGAGCTGACGGAGGAGCGCAGAAAAGAGCTCGTGAAGGATATCAAGAAAAAGGGCGAGGAGTGCAAGGTGGCAGTCCGCAACATCAGAAGAGATGCGAACGATTCGTTTAAGAAGCTTGCAAAGTCAGAAGTGTCTGAGGATGAAATCAAGGATTTGGAGGATGCAGTGCAGAAGCTGACAGACAAGTATATCAAGGATGTCGATAAGGCGATCGAGGAGAAATCAAAAGAGGTGCTTACGGTATAAATGAACGGTAGGGGGGCGTGCATAAGGGATGTAGTGCCCTCTTCTTTTATGCACAGTGCTGTGTATAGAAAAGTTTATAAGAATCAAGAAAGGAAGTGTACTATGAATATACCAAATCATGTGGCGATTATTCTGGATGGAAACGGGCGCTGGGCGAAGGCAAAAGGGCTTCCGCGCACTGCTGGTCATGTGCAGGGGGCAAAGACGGTCGAACAGATTTGTGAGGATGCATACAATATGGGCATCCAATATCTGACCATCTACGCATTCTCGACAGAGAACTGGACGAGGCCGGACAGTGAAGTGGCAACGCTGATGAATCTGCTTCGGAATTATATGAAAAACAGCATCAAGCGGGCTCAAAAAAATAATATGTGTGTGCGGGTGATTGGCGATAAGTCAAGGCTTGCAGAGGATTTGCAGCAGAGTATCGCCCAGCTCGAACAGGAGACGCGGGAGAATACAGGCCTTCATTTTCAGATAGCGATTAACTACGGGGGGCGTGATGAACTGCGCAGGGCTGTCACAAAGCTGGCAGAACAGGTGGCAGCAGGAACATTGAAGCCCGATGACATGAGTGAGGAATTGATTGCTGCAACGCTTGACACAGCGGGGATTCCAGATCCAGATCTGTTGATTCGGACATCGGGAGAGCAGCGGATATCGAATTTTCTGCTGTGGCAGACTTCTTATGCGGAGCTTTATTTTACACCGGTATTGTGGCCTGATTTCAATAAAAATGAGCTTGCAAAGGCGGTGGAGGCGTATCAAAAGAGAGACCGCAGATATGGGCTTGTGAAGGAGGAGTCATAGATGGCGTCGAACATTCTTGGTAAAATAAGCAAGGAGCGGACGGTCAGTGCAGTCATCCTTGTGATTGCGGCGCTGGCGTCCATTCTTCCGGGGGGGATGATACTGGCTGTTGTGCTGTATGCTGTTTCGCTGGTTGGATTTCTGGAGCTGACAAAGGCATGCGGTGTCAGAGAGGGTCAGAAACCAAATGCGCTTGAGATTGCGGGGATTGCAGCCATTACCTGTTATTATCTTATGACTTATTTTGTGCCGGATGCCTCCTATGCAGTCATGGTCATATTGCTGGCAATGATTGCGATGATGTCCGTGTACGTGTTTGGTTTTCCAAAGTATCATGCGAATCAGGTGATGAATGCGTATTTTGCGCTGATCTATGCGCCGGTCATGCTATCCTTTGTATTTCTGACGAGGCAGCTTGAGGATGGAATTTATCTGGTATGGATGATCTTTATCAGTTCATGGATTTCGGATACGTTTGCTTATCTGACAGGGGTGATGATTGGCAGGCACAAATTGGCACCGGTATTAAGTCCAAAGAAGTCCATCGAGGGTTCGGTGGGAGGTATTGTGGGGGCTGCCTTGTTTGGCGCCTTGTTTGGCGCATATCTGGACAGCACGCTTGGTCAGGAGCAGTATGTGATGATACTGGCAGTGGTCGGCGGTGTTGGCTCTATCATATCACAGGTGGGAGATCTGGCGGCGTCCGCGGTTAAGCGCAATCATGAGATTAAAGATTACGGGAAACTGATTCCGGGGCATGGCGGTATTATGGACAGATTTGACAGCGTGATTTTTACCGCGCCGATCACGTACTTTTTGATTACAATTCTGATGAATGGGCATGGATGAGTGATTTTGGGAATATAATAAGGAGGAGAACTTCGTGAAAAAAATAGCAATATTGGGTTCTACAGGCTCGATTGGCACACAGACTCTTGAGATCGTGCGCGACAATCCTGAGTTGCAGGTGGTGGGGCTGGCAGCAGGGACAAATATTGAACTGTTGGAAAAACAAGTGAGAGAATTTCAGCCGAAACTGGTTTCGTTGCAGCGGGAGGAGGACTGTAAGGAATTAAAAACAAGACTGGCAGATCTCGAAGTACAGATCATACCGGGCATGGAGGGACTGCTTGCGATCGCAGAGATGGAGGAAGCGCAGATCTTAGTGACTGCGATTGTCGGAATGATCGGCATTCGGCCGACGATCGCCGCAATCAAAAAAGGCAAAGATATCGCGCTTGCAAATAAGGAGACACTGGTAACCGCCGGGCATATCATTATGCCGCTTGCAGCCAAGATGGGCGTGTCAATTCTGCCGGTTGACAGCGAGCACAGCGCGATATTCCAGTCGATGCAGGGGGAGAATAAAGACCGCATCAGCAAACTGCTGATCACAGCATCGGGAGGGCCGTTCCGGGGACGAACAAGACAGCAGTTAGCGCAGGTGCAGCTTGAGGATGCATTGAAGCATCCGAATTGGTCTATGGGACATAAGATTACGATTGATTCAGCGACCCTTGTCAACAAGGGGCTTGAGGTCATGGAGGCGAAATGGCTTTTTGGCGTTCGTTTGGACCAGATTCAGGTGGTCGTGCATCCGCAGAGTATCATTCATTCGATGGTGGAATATGTGGACGGCGGAATCATTGCGCAGCTTGGAACGCCGGATATGAAGCTGCCGATACAGTATGCGCTGTTTTATCCAGACAGGCGTCCGATGGCAGGAAAACGGGTGGACTTCTATGAGCTTGGCAGCATCACCTTTGAGAAGCCGGATATGGAGACCTTTACAGGATTCAAGCTGGCGATGCGGGCAGCGGCAGAGGGCGGAAGCATGCCGACGGTGTTTAATGCGGCGAACGAGCGGGCAGTGAGCTTGTTTCTTGGCAGAAAAATCCGCTTTTTGCAGATTCCTGAGATGATCGAACTGTGTATGGATGCGCATCACAGCATAGAGAATCCCAGTGTGGAGGAGATCTTGAGGACAGAACAGGAGACATACGAGTTGATTCGGAGGAGGACAGAATAGGGAATGGTTGTCACAATTATTGTATTTGTGCTGATTTTTGGCGTGGTGGTGATCGCGCATGAGCTGGGTCACTTTCTGATTGCAAAATTAAATGGCATCAAGGTGCTGCAATTTTCAATCGGCATGGGACCCGATCTTATCAAGTTTACAAAGGGTGAGACGAAATACGTACTCAAGCTGCTGCCGATTGGGGGCGCTTGTATGTTCGAGGGCGAGGATGGGATTTATTCGACAGCGCCTGACGAAGCCGGGAAGGAGGGGCAGAAACCAGAGGGCGCATTTAATGATGCGAATGTCTGGTCAAGAATTGCCACTGTCTTTGCAGGGCCATTTTTTAATATTATTCTCGCTTTCCTGCTGTCGTTAATCGTCGTTGGCTTTTCTGGTGAGATCATACCGACGATCAATTCACTGACAGAGGGGTATCCAGCGATCGAGGCAGGACTGCAAGAGGGGGATATTATCACTAAGATTGACAAAGAGCGCATTTACTTGCAGGGGGAAGTGACCTTTGCGTCCGCACTGAGCGGCGGCGAGCCGATGGAGATAGAGTATAAAAGGGATGGCGTAAAGCATACGACGGTCGTCACGCCCAAATTTAATGAGCAGGACAATCGGTATTATATCGGGTTTACGATTGGAGAGACCATCCAATGCAAGGGGCTGGATTTGATCAAATACAGTGTCTACGAGGTGCGCTACTGGTTCAAAACGACGATCAAGAGCCTGCTGATGCTGGTGCAGGGAAAACTTTCTGCAAATGATCTGTCGGGTCCTGTCGGTATCGCGGCGACGATTGATGAGACGATAGAAGTGACAAAACCCTATGGACTGCCGACGGTCGCGCTCACGATGATTAATTTTGCAGTGCTGCTCAGCGTGAACCTTGGCATTATGAATCTGCTGCCATTGCCGGCGCTTGACGGCGGAAGGCTTCTGTTTCTGTTCGTTGAAGTTGTCCGCGGCAAGCCTGTGTCGCCTGACAAGGAAGGATTGGTGCATTTTGTCGGGTTTGTGGCGCTGATGGTGCTGATGGTCTTTGTGCTGTATAATGATATTGCGAGGATTTTTATGCATTAAGGTGTTTGCAGCTTCTTGGAGAGGAGAAAGGTATGTATCGGGAGAAAACAAAGGTAATACACATTGGAGACAGGGTGATCGGAGGCGGAAATCCAATTCTGATTCAGTCCATGACCAACACAAAAACAAACGACGTGGCGGCAACTGTGGCGCAGATAGAGCGTCTTGCCAAAGCAGGCTGTGACATCGTCCGGTGTACGGTGCCGGATTTGGAGGCGGCGAAGGCGATTGCACAGATTAAGAATGCACTTTCGATGAATAAGATTTCAATTCCGCTGGTGGCGGATATTCATTTTGATTATAAGATGGCGGTTGCTGCGATCGAGTATGGCGCCGACAAAATCCGTATCAATCCCGGTAACATTGGGAGCAGAGAGAAAGTTGCGGAGGTGGTGCGGGCTGCCAGAGAACGGTCGGTACCGATTCGCGTCGGTGTCAACAGCGGCTCTCTCGAAAAGGAGCTGATCGAACGCTACCACGGCGTCACGGCGGAGGGCATTGTGGAGAGTGCACTGGATAAAGTGCATATCATTGAAGCGTTGAACTATGACAATCTTGTGATCAGCATCAAGTCCTCGGATGTGATGATGTGCGTGAAGGCACATGAGCTTCTTGCGGATAAGACACAGTATCCGTTACATGTAGGTATCACGGAAGCCGGTACGGTGACAAGTGGAAATATCAAGTCAGCAGTCGGGCTTGGCATTATTTTGAATCAGGGAATCGGCGATACAATCCGGGTGTCTCTCACGGGGGACCCTGTTGAGGAAATCAAGTCGGCAAAGCTGATTCTGCGCACGCTGGGACTTCGAAGCGGCGGTATCGAAGTGGTGTCCTGTCCGACGTGCGGCAGAACCAACATTGATTTGATAGGACTGGCGAATCAGGTAGAAACCATGGTGCAAGAGTATGACCTTCCTATCAAAGTGGCTGTGATGGGGTGTGCAGTCAACGGTCCCGGCGAGGCGAAAGAGGCTGACCTTGGCATCGCAGGAGGTATCGGAGAGGGGCTTTTGATCAAAAAAGGAGAGATTGTCAAAAAAGTGCCGGAAAGCGCGCTTTTAGAGACGCTAAAGTATGAACTAGACCATTGGAAGTAGGCTGAGGTGAGGGATGGAAAAGAAATTTTTCGAGGCATTTCCAAATCTTGAATTAGGTGGTGTGCAGAAGGATTTATTTGAGCAGACGATGGTGGAGCGCATCACCGCGACAAAACGCAAAGATTTACTGCGTGTATATTTCAGAAGTGAGCGTTTGATACAAAAGGAACTTGTCTATGCGGTGGAAAAAGAGATAAAAAAACAGTTTTTTCCGCGGGAGGATATCCATATTAAACTGTATGAGCGCTTTGCCCTCTCTGGGCAGTACAATCCTGAAAAGCTGATGGAGCTGTATCGGGACAGCATTCTCATGGAAATCAAAGAATGCGACCATATGCTTTACACGATGTTTCGGCAGGCAGATCTTCATTTTCCAGAAGAATCTGTGATGGAGCTTGTTCTCGAGGACAGCGTGATTGCAAAGTCCAAGGAGGATGAGCTGGTTGGCATATTGGACAAGGTACTGAATGAGCGCTGTGGATTTCAGGTAAAGTTTCAGACAGCGTACAAGGAAGCTGCGGCAAGCAAATACAAGGAGGATGATGCACTCCGCATCAGAAGGATTGTGGAGGTGATCAGCAGCCGTTTTGGCGGCAATGCAGAGGCGTCTTCTGTAGAGATGCCAAACGACATGCCAAACGATATGCCAACAAAGATGCCGCAGTCCACATCGCCTGCGGCAGAGAAGCCAAAGAGTGCTGCCGCAGCAAAACAGAAAACCCCGGCAGCTTCTGGCAGGTTTGAGAAGGGCACAGACAGAAGTATGCAGCGCAGGGCGCTAAAGCGTTCGGACAATCCCAATGTCATCTTTGGCCGTGATTTCGAGGAGGAGAGTATCAACATCGAGGAAATCTGGGGCGAGATGGGCGAAGTGGTGATACGGGGCAAAGTGCGTGCGCTCGAAACCCGCGAAATTCGAAACGAGCGAACCATTGTCAGCTTTGAGATCACAGATTTTACGGATACGATCAAGGTAAAAATGTTCGTACATAATGACCAGCTTGCAGAGCTTACGGCGGATTTAAAGACAGGGGCATTTTTGAAAATAAAGGGTGTCACCGTCAATGATACTTTCGACAGAGAGCTCACGATTGGGTCTGTCGTCGGCGTCATGAAAATTCCTGATTTCACGACGGCGCGGATGGACAACAGCCCGAGAAAGCGCGTGGAGCTGCACTGTCATACCAAGATGAGCGATATGGACGGCGTGTCCGATGTGAAGGATATTATCAAGCGTGCAAAAAAGTGGGGACACAGGGCGCTTGCCATCACAGACCATGGCTGTGTGCAGGCTTTTCCAGACGCAAACCATGCCCTAGACCACGGCGATGAATTTAAGGTCATCTATGGCGTGGAGGGGTATCTGGTCGATGACCTCAAGGAGATTGTGACAGATGATAAGGGGCAGCGGCTTGACGGTACGTTTGTGGTGTTTGATATCGAGACGACTGGATTTTCGCCAGTGACAAACCGCATTATAGAGATTGGCGCAGTGAAGGTGGACAAGGGACAGATTGTAGACCGCTTCTCTGTCTTTGTCAATCCCCAAGTGCCAATACCGTTTGAAATCGAGAAACTGACGGGCATCAATGACAGTATGGTCATGGAGGCAGAGACGATCGAGCGCGTACTGCCTCAGTTTCTGGACTTTGTGGGAGATGCGGTGCTTGTGGCGCACAATGCGAACTTTGATGTGAGCTTTATTAAGGAAAATGCAAAGAGACAGCAGATTCCTGTAGATTTCACCTATGTGGATACCGTCGGCATCGCGCGGATGCTGCTGACAGGGCAGTCAAAATATACACTGGATGCAGTGGCAAAAACGTTGAAGATTTCACTTGAAAATCATCACAGGGCGGTGGACGACGCGGAGTGTACCGCAGAGATTTTTATGAAGTTTATTGAGATGCTGGCAAAAGAGGAGGTCTACACGCTCGAAGCGATGAATGAGATGGGCAAATCAAGCGTTGATGCGGTCAGAAAGCTCCATTCATTTCATATTATTATACTGGCAAAAAACCAGACAGGGCGCATTAATCTGTATAAACTGGTATCGGAGTCGCATCTGACTTATTTTTATAAGAGACCATTGATTCCAAAGAGCCTCATCATGAAGTACCGCGAGGGATTGATCTTAGGCAGCGCCTGCGAGGCGGGAGAGCTGTTTCGCGCGATGCTGGACGGTCAGAGTGAGGAGCAGATTGCCCAGATTATCTCGTTTTATGATTATCTTGAGATTCAGCCAATCGGCAATAACCGGTTTATGATCGAGTCGGAACGGCACCGGGACATCAACTCGGAGGAGGATTTGATCGCGCTCAATAAGCGGGTGGTGAAGCTTGGAGAGCAGTTTCAGAAACCAGTGGTTGCCACCTGCGATGTGCATTTTCTGGACCCGGAGGACGAAGTGTACAGACGGATTATCATGACCGGGAAGGGATTTAAGGACGCGGATGATCAGGCGCCACTGTACCTTCGCACGACAGAGGAGATGCTCGATGAGTTCTCGTATTATCTGGGCAGTGAGAAAGCGGAGGAGATTGTCATCACGAACACAAACAGGATTGCGGATATGTGTGACAGAATCGCGCCGGTGCGCCCGGATAAATGTCCGCCGGTCATTGAGAACAGTGACCAGCAGCTCACAGAGATTTGTTACAGGAAAGCGCATGAAATGTACGGGGATGAGCTTCCTGACATTGTGGAGGCAAGGCTGAAGCGGGAGCTGAACTCCATTATCAGCAACGGATTTGCCGTGATGTATATTATTGCCCAGAAACTTGTGTGGAAGTCGGTGGAGGACGGTTATCTGGTGGGCTCGCGCGGGTCTGTCGGTTCGTCCTTTGTGGCGACGATGGCGGGAATCACGGAGGTGAATCCGCTCAGCCCGCACTATTATTGCAAAAACCGCCACTACAGCGATTTTTATTCGGAGGAGGTCAAGAAGTTTGCCGGAATGGCGGGCTGCGATATGCCCGACAAGCTCTGTCCGGTCTGCGGGGAGAAGTTAATCAAGGACGGATTTGACATTCCGTTCGAGACGTTTCTGGGCTTTAAGGGAAACAAGGAGCCGGATATAGACCTGAATTTCTCGGGCGAGTATCAGAGTAAGGCACATAAATATACAGAGGTGATCTTTGGATATGGGCAGACCTTCCGCGCCGGGACGATCGGTACACTGGCGGACAAGACTGCTTTTGGATATGTGAAAAACTATTATGAGGAGCGTGGGAAACACAAGAGGACCAGTGAGATCAACCGCATTGTGGAGGGCTGTGTGGGCGTGCGGCGCACTACAGGGCAGCATCCGGGCGGAATTGTCGTGCTGCCGGTGGGGGAAGAGATCAATTCGTTCACGCCGGTGCAGCATCCCGCAAACGATATGACGACGGACACCGTCACAACGCACTTTGATTACCACTCGATTGACCACAATCTGTTAAAGCTCGATATCTTAGGCCACGACGATCCGACAATGATTCGTATGCTACAGGATTTGACGGGAATCGATCCCACGACGATTCCTCTCGACGACCGGGAGGTGATGTCACTCTTTCAGAATACGTCGGCGCTTGGCATCACGCCGGAGGATATCGGAGGATGCAAGCTGGGCTGTCTTGGCATTCCTGAGTTTGGCACAGATTTTGCGATGCAGATGGTCATTGATGCGCAGCCCAAATATTTTTCCGATCTTGTGCGGATTTCAGGATTGTCACACGGAACTGATGTTTGGCTTGGCAATGCACAGACACTGATTCAGGAGGGAAAGGCGACCATTTCCACCGCAATCTGCACGCGCGATGACATTATGACCTATCTGATTGGTATGGGGCTGGATTCCGAGGAGTCTTTTAAAATTATGGAGGCCGTGCGAAAGGGGACCGTCGCAAAGAAAAAGTGCGCAAACTGGGACGAATGGAAGCAGGATATGCTCGATCATCATGTGCCGGACTGGTATGTGTGGTCGTGCGAGAAGATTCAGTATATGTTTCCTAAGGCACATGCGGCGGCGTATGTCATGATGGGCTGGCGTATCGCTTACTGCAAAATTAACTACCCGCTGGCATACTACTGTGCCTTTTTCAGCATCCGGGCTTCGGCGTTTTCCTACGAGACAATGTGTCTGGGGCGCGAGCACCTAGAGCGCGTCATGGCAGAGTACAGAAAACGCAGCGACAGTCTGTCCAATAAGGAGCAGGACGCATTGAAGGACATGCGCATTGTGCAGGAAATGTATGCGAGGGGCTTTGAGTTTGAGCCGATTGATATTTTCAAAGCGCACTCAAGAAATTTTCAGATTGTCAATGACAGAGTGATGCCGTCGTTAAGCAGTATAGAAGGACTGGGGGAAAAGGCGGCAGATGCCATCATGGAGGCGGCAAAGGACGGGCCGTTTTTGTCCAAGGATGATTTTAGGAGCCGGACGAAAGTTTCTAAGACCGTGATTGATTTGATGGCAGATTTGGGGCTTTTGGGTGATATTCCAGAGTCCAATCAGATAAGTTTGTTTGATTTAGTTGGTTAAATAGAGAAATCGCACATATATTTTGTGTGATTTCTCTATTTTTTGTGACAATAAAATGAAAGAAAGACTTGTTATTTCATTGCTTTTCATGTAGAATGTAAATAAAGTGGCAGAAAGTGGAACGAAGTGGTGCAAAGTGGTGGTGGTTGCGTGTTCATGGGTGAATACAATCATACGATTGACACAAAAGGCAGGCTGACTATTCCCTCCAAGTTCCGCGAAGTTTTGGGAGATGATTTCGTGGTGACGAAGGGACTCGATGGCTGTCTGTTTGTGTATGACAACACGGAGTGGTCCGCTTTTGAAGAGAAGCTGAAGGCTTTGCCGCTTATGGATAAGGGAGCTCGCAAATTTGTCCGTTTTTTTCTGGCGGGTGCAGCCAGCGTGGAGGTAGATAAGCAGGGAAGAATACTGATACCGTCTGTGTTGAGGGAGTTTGCAGATCTGGACAAAGAAGTCGTGCTTGTGGGAGTGGGCGGACGGATTGAGATCTGGAGCAAAGAACGTTGGGAGGAAACTTCAGAATATGACGATATGGAGGATATCGCAGAACATATGTCTGAGCTGGGATTGATGATCTAGTCGGGGGAACTAGAGATTCTGGCAAGGTACTGGGGCGGACTTCGGAAAGGAAGTCATGAATGGAATTTAGACACACATCAGTATTGCTAAAGGAAACGATTGAAGCACTGAACATTATGCCGGGGGGCGTGTATCTGGACGGGACACTCGGCGGCGGCGGACATGCTTTCGAGGTGTGTAAGAAGCTTAATGATAACGGTCGCTTGTATGGGATAGATCAGGATGCAGACGCCATCATAGCGGCAGGAAAACGATTGGAGGAATTCGGGAAAAAAGCAGTCATCATTCGGGATAATTACTGTAATGCGAGAGAGGTACTTAGAGAACAGGGTGTGGACAAGGTAGATGGCATCGTTCTTGATCTGGGCGTGTCATCGTATCAGCTTGACACGGTGGAGAGAGGCTTCACCTACAAATATGACACACCGCTTGATATGCGTATGGACCAGCGCCAGATGCTGACGGCGAGGGATATTGTGAATGAGTATGATGAGAAGACGCTGTATCGGGTGATCAGGGATTACGGAGAGGATTCCTTTGCCAAAAATATTGCAAAGCATATTGTGCAGGCAAGACAGCACAAGCCGATTGAGACGACATTTGAGTTAAATGAAGTGATCAAGGCGGCAATTCCGGCAAAGATGCGTGCCGTGGGAGGGCATCCATCAAAGAGAGCCTTTCAGGCAATTCGTATTGAGTGCAATCATGAGCTGGAAGTGCTCAAAGATACGCTTGGCGATTTGGTTCATCTGTTAAATCCACAGGGGCGGCTCTGTATCATCACATTTCATTCTTTGGAGGACAGGATTGTCAAGAGCTTTTTTAAAGAGATGGAGCATCCTTGTACCTGTCCGCCGGAATTTCCTGTATGTATCTGTGGCAAACTTCCGTCAGGAAGGGTCGTAACGAGAAAACCTGTTTTGCCTTCACAGGAGGAACTGGAAGTCAATTCAAGGTCAAAAAGTGCGAAACTCAGAGTTTTTGAGCGGATATAGTTACAGTATATTATAATAAGGAAGGAACAGTGCAAATGGGACGTGCGGGCAGTCAGGGCGGAAGCCGAAATTCTTCAAAGAATTATCATTATATAGATGGAAGTGCAGTCAGAAAATTGCAGACCACGCAGACTGAGCGCGAATATGAGCGGTCAAGAGTAAGGGCGCAGTCTGTGCGCAAGCCGAAAATCAAAGCGGTTCCCATGAATAAGGGATATATCGCAGTGGTGGCTGCGGCGTTTGTGATCGTGTGCTGCGTATTGATGAGTTATGTCAAGATTCAGTCGGATATTACCAACCATATCAATCATATTTCAGAGCTGGAGAGCAGGCTCAATGAGCTGCGGCTTGCAAATGATGAGACTTATACCAAAATCATGAGCAGCGTTGATCTGGAAGAAATCAAGCGGATTGCAGTCAATGAGCTTGGAATGAAATATGCAAAGGAAGGACAGGTTGTTCAGTATACTGGCGAGGGAAATGATTATGTGCGCCAGTATGGGGAAGTGCCAAAATAAGACAGTTCCTAATTGTGTGATATGAAGTGCAGGGTGATTTGATGGCAGAAAGAAGTAGAGCAAATACAAGCAGAGGCAATAGAACTACGAGAAGCAGAAGTACCGGGAATAGAACTTCTGGAAATAGAACTTCTGTGAAAAGAAGTTCTGGGAAAAGAAGTACTGGGAATAAAAAAAATGGGAATAAAAGCGCTCGGAACCGAAGCACAACAAACAGCAGAAATTCCCAAATGCGCAGACAGGCAGACAGAAGAAAAAAAAGAAGGCAGCGTGCAAGCCTGAACAAAGTCAAATCAATGAAGCTGGCGGTGATGATGTTGATCATACTGCTGGCTTTTGCGGGGTTGGGAGGACGGCTGTATGTTCTGGCGCGGGACAATCAAAATGATTATCAGAAAAAGATCTTGTCCCAGCAGCGCTATGACTCCAAGACACTGCCTTTTAAGAGAGGCAGTATCCTTGACGCGAATGGAACGATTCTGGCAGCGAGCGAGAAAGTGTACAATGTCGTGCTGGACTGTAAAGTCATGCTCAACAAGAAGGAAAACGAAGAACCTACGCTCAAAGCGCTGTCGGAGTGCTTTGAGCTCGATCTGTCAGAGCTTCGCAAGTACGTGAAGGAGAATCCGGGTTCCCAGTACCGAGTGCTCAAAAAGCGGATTACCTATGATGAGATGAGTCCGTTTCTTGACCGCAAGAATGAGCACAACAAGACCGCAAAACAAAAGGGAAATGAAAAGATGGGCATCATCGACGGCGTATGGTTTGAGGAGGAGTATATCAGGCGCTATCCCAATAATTCCCTTGCCTGTGATGTGATTGGCTTTACAGGCACAGACAACAATGGCACATTTGGCTTAGAGGAGTATTATAATGATATACTCAACGGTACCAATGGCAGAGACTATGGATACCTCAATGATGATGTGGCGCTAGAGCGCGCGATTGTGCCTGCGGTGGACGGATACACACTGGTGAGTACGATTGATGCCAATATGCAGGCGATTTGTGAGAAATATATCAAACAGTTTAACGATGAACATACCAATGAGGCGAGAGAGGGGCTTGGCGCATACAATATCGGTGTGATCATTCAGGACTGCAATAACGGCGAGATCAAGGCAATGGCGACATATCCTGATTTTGACCTGAATAATCCCAAAGATCTGACCCCCTATTATCCAGAAGAACAGATCAAACAGATGGACGAGAAGGCATATTATAAGGCGCTGAATGCGCTGTGGAGAAATTTCTGTATCTCAGATACCTATGAGCCGGGTTCGACGGCAAAGTCAATTACGTTGGCGACCGGGCTTGAGACCGGCAGGATTCAGGGAAATGAATCCTATACCTGCGGTGGTTTATTGGAGGTGGGGGGGCATAAAATCAGGTGCAATGTCAGAAGTGGTCATGGGACACTGGACGTCAGCGGGTCTTTGGAGCAGTCCTGCAATGTGGCATTCATGAAAATGGGCGAGGCGATCGGTGTCAAAAATATGATACAGTTTGAGCAGATTTTTAATCTTGGACTCAAGACAAATATTGACCTTGCAGGAGAGACAAGGACAGATACCGTAGTATACACAGAGAGCTCGATGAATGCGTCAGAGCTTGCGACCTCTTCCTTTGGACAAGGGTATAATGTCACCATGATTCAGATGATCACCGCCTTTTCTTCTATTATAAATGGCGGATATTATTACGAGCCGCATATGATCAGCAAGATTACGAACGCGAAGGGAGATACGGTGAAAAATATCGAGCCCAGAGTGCTCAAACAGACGATATCGGCGACCACCTCAGAGCAGATGCGCCAGTATCTGCATAACGCGGTTGCGCGAGGAACAGGAAAGTCGGCGCGGCCTGCCGGATATGCGATTGGCGGCAAGACGGGAACGGCGGAAATGGTGCCGCGTGACAAGATAAACTATGTGGTGTCCTTTATCGGATTTGCGCCGGCGGACGACCCACAGATTGCGATTTACTGTGTGATCGACCGTCCCAATGTGGCAAAGCAGGCAAGCGCATCCTATGCGACAGGCGTTGTGAAGAATATTCTGACGGAAGTACTGCCATATCTGCATATCTCAAAAACAGAGGAGATGACAATTGCAGAGCAGGAAGAGGTTGACCGGATGCTCGGCAATATCGTGCAGGGAAATACGCCTGAAAATGAGGACGGGAATGGCGATGCACCCAGTGATGGAACGAAAGAAGGAGAACAGGGAGAACAGGGAGAACAGGAAGGACAGGAGGGTCAAGGCGAAGCAGAGGATAAAAAGCCGTCGTATATCGTCGATCCTGATACGGGAGAACTGGTTGACCCGGATACGGGGGAGAAAGCACAAATGAATGACAGTGCAGATGGCGAAGCAGACGGTGATGCCGATTCTCTGCCAGTGGGCGTCAGCGGCAGAGCAGACAATATCAGTCAGGACAACAGCACTGATAATACAAATGGACCACCTCAGCAATAACATATAAACGCCTTTGGATTCATAAAATAATAGTAATCGGTATTTTGTGATAGCAGAGGTAAGGATGGCGATCAAAAACAGTACAGGAAGACGGAATATGACCATACAGAAAAGAAAGACTTTCGTACTGTGTGTCATGTCTGTGGCAGTATTGCTGCTGCTGGGCGTGCGCGTGGGATATCTGATGATCTTTTGCTCGGAGCACTATACTGCCCTTGCTACAGATCTTCATGAGCGGGAGCGCGACATCAAAGCGGCGAGGGGCAGAATCATTGATTCGACAGGGACTGTCCTTGCAGACAACAAGACAGTATGTACCATATCGGTCATACACAGTCAGATCAAGGAGCCTGACAAGGTGGTTGATATGCTGTGCCGCGAGCTGGGGCTTTCGGAGGAGTATGTGCGCAAGCGTGTGGAAAAGTACAGTGCCCGCGAGCGTATCAAGAGCAATGTGGATAAAGAGATCGGTGATAAGATACGAAATTATGATATGGCGGGAGTGAAGGTAGATGAAGATTATAAACGCTATTATCCATATGACGATCTGGCATCGAAGGTGCTAGGTTTTACAGGAGGGGATAATCAGGGGATTATCGGTCTGGAAGTTACATATGAGAAGTATCTGACAGGCAAAAAAGGACAGATTCTCACCCTGACAGATGCAAAGGGCATCGAGCTGGACGGCATGGGGGAGCGCAGAAAGGAACCAGAAGCAGGAAAAGACCTGTATATCAGTCTGGATGTCAATATCCAGCGCTATGCGGCACAGCTTGCCAAACAGGCGTATGAGACCAAGCAGGCAGCAGGCGTGTCAATCATTGTCATGAATGTCAATAATGGCGAGATCCTTGCGATGGTGGATGTGCCGGAGTTCCATCTAAATGACCCCTATATGCTGATAGATGAATTTCAGATTCAGTGTGAAGGGGACAGTGAGAGCACACAGGATTTGCTGAATAAAATGTGGAGAAACGGATGTATCAATGATACATATGAACCGGGGTCTACGTTTAAGATCATCACAGCGGCAGCAGGACTAGAGAGCGGTGCTGTGCGTCTGGAAGACAATTTTTCCTGTCCGGGATTTATTATTGTGGATGACAGGAAAATCCGCTGTCATAAAGTGGCAGGACATGGTGCAGAGGATTTTACCCATGCAGTTATGAATTCCTGCAACCCGGTATTTATCATGGTAGGGCTGAGAATTGGCGTAGAGCGCTATTATGAGTATTTTACGAAATTTGGACTTAGGCAGAAGACGGGAATAGACCTTCCGGGAGAGGCGGGGACGATCATGCATCAGTTGGATAAGATTGGAGAGGTGGAGCTTGCCACAATCTCCTTTGGACAGTCTTTTCAGATTACGCCCGTCAGACTGATGACAACCGTGGCGGGGCTGATCAACGGCGGGAAGCTGGTGACGCCTCATTTTGGCGTGAAGGCAGAAAATGCAGACGGTACCGCTGTAGATGAGTTTGTGTATCCTGTGTCAGAAGGGATGGTGTCGTCTGATACAACGGACAAATTAAAGTATGTGCTTGAGCAGGTGGTCGAGAATGGAGGCGGCAAAAATGGCTATGTGAAAGGCTTCAGGATAGGCGGCAAGACGGCTACAAGCCAGACACTGCCAAGAGGAAGCGGCAGATATATCGCTTCGTTCCTGGGATTTGCGCCTGCGGATGACCCTAAGGTCATGGCACTTGCCATTATTGATACACCGCAGGGAACATATTATGGCGGGCAGATTGCGGCACCGGTGGTGCGGCAGCTTTTTGAGAATATTTTGCCGTATTTAGAAGAAATAGGATATGAATAAATAATTTTAGAAATTTGAGAGAGGGTGGATATAGCATCATGATGGATTTGAGAGGCAGGAAAGTAATCGTCGTCGGGACGGGCAAGAGCGGCATCGGCTCGGCGGTATTGCTTGAACAAAATGGCGCATTGCCAGTCTTATATGATGGAAATGAACATACAGACAAAGAGGCCGTGAAGGCAAAGCTTGCTGAGAAACTTGGGAGGGCGTCAAGAGCGGAAATCTATACAGGTCCTTTTCAGGAGGCGCTTGTGGCGGATGTGCCGCTCGCAGTGTTAAGTCCCGGCGTTCCTGTCGATGCAGAGTTTGTCGTACTTATGAAAGCGCATAACATTCATATATGGGGAGAAATTGAACTTGGCTATCAGTTTGCAAAGGGCAGCGTCATTGCGATTACGGGCACAAATGGCAAGACGACGACGACATCCCTTGTCGGACAGATTATGCAGGAGTATTTCGACAGTGTGTATATTGTGGGGAATATAGGCAATCCATACACAGAGGCAGCGCCTTTGATGCGCGGGGATACTGTGTCCGTCGCGGAGATCTCGAGTTTCCAGCTAGAGACGATCGAGGAGTTCCATCCGCGGGTATCAGCGATACTGAATATTACGCCCGACCATCTAAACCGCCATCATACCATGGAAAACTATGTGGCGGCAAAAGAGGCTGTGACAATGAACCAGACAGCGGATGATTATTGTATTCTGAATTATGAAAATGATTATACAAGAGATTTCGGTGACAGGTGCCCCGCTAAAGTCGTATATTTCTCATCGGCACGGCGGCTTGAGAACGGATTGTATTATGAGGGAGAGGACATATATCTTGCTGCGGATGGCGTGCCGCAACGTCTGTTGAACGTGAAGACGGACATGAATCTGGTCGGCCTGTGCAATATAGAGAATGTCATGGCAGCAATCGGTATTAGCATGAGTGCAGGTGTGCCAATGGAAAACATCACAGCAACGATCAGGCGGTTTGTGGCAGTGGAGCACCGTATTGAGTATGTTGCGGCCAAGAAGGGTGTCGTGTACTACAATGATTCCAAGGCGACGAATACAGATGCCGCCATACAGGGAATCAAGGCGATGGACCGCCCGACCATCCTGATTGGCGGCGGCTATGACAAGGGCAGCACGTATGATGACTGGATACGTAGCTTTGACGGCAAGGTTAAAAAGCTGGTGCTGATCGGGCAGACGAGGGAGGCGATCGCAGCATGTGCTGTCCAATGTGGATTTCCAAAGGAAGATATTTTGTTTGAGGATACCTTTGAGGCAGCGCTTGATGCCTGTGTCAGAGAAGCCGCGGCGGGGGATGCTGTGCTGTTGTCACCTGCCTGCGCGAGCTGGGGCATGTTTCCAAACTATGAGGTGCGGGGCGCGCAGTTCAAAGAATATGTAATGAATCTGAAGGAGTGATATTGTGGCAAGACAGCCGGTGAAATTCCGAAGTAGCAAACATAATATGGATTATGTTCTTTTGACTGTAGTTTTGTTTTTGGTTGGATTTGGACTATTGATGATATACTCGGTCAGTTCGTATGATGCGGGAATTGATCATGGAGATTCCGCGTTTTTCCTGAAAAATCAGGCGCAGAGTACGGTGGTTGCGTTTGCGGCGCTTTTTATCATGATCAAGTTTCCGTATAAAACCTTGCAGCGGTTTGATGTGCTTGCGATCGTGGTGTCTGCGATCTTGATCGTGCTGGTGAAATCGCCGATCGGCATTACCAAAAATGGAGCAAGCCGCTGGATTAATGTGGGCTTTACAACTTTTCAGCCCGCAGAGGTAGCCAAGATTGGCGTGATCGTCTATGTGGCGAGTATTATACAAAGACTGGAAAGTCTGGGCAAAAATGTCATCAGGACACCCAAAGGACTCGCGATCGTGATGATACCGCCCACATTCTTAGCAGTGCTTGTCTATGAGCTGACAAACAATATGAGCTCGGCAATCATTATTCTGGGGATTGCGGTTGCAATGGTCTTTGTGGCAGTGCCGGATTACAAATGGTTTTTTGCGATGGGGGCACTGGTCATTGCGGCAGTCGTTGCGTTGGTGTCCTATGTGTCCAGTGCAGATACGTCTGGTTCGACCTTCCGTCTGGCGCGGGTCGCTGCGTGGCTCAATCCTGAAGCATACAGTACAGATCAGGCATTTCAGACACTTCAGGCATTGTATGCCATTGGTTCTGGCGGCATCTGGGGAAAAGGGCTGGGGCAGAGTATGCAGAAGCGCGGATTTCTGCCCGAGGCGCAGAATGACATGATTTTTTCTATCATATGTGAGGAGCTGGGATTGTTTGGCGCACTGGCAATCATTCTGCTCTTTGTGGTGTTGATTTGGAGCTGTATGATTATAGCGAACAAGGCGGTGGACCGCTTTGGCGCAATGCTTGTGGTGGGGGTGATGGCGCATTATGCCATTCAGGTGATACTCAACATCGCCGTTGTGACAAACACCATTCCAAACACAGGTATCACACTGCCGTTTATCAGCTATGGCGGTACTTCGACATTGTTTTTGCTGACAGAGATCGGAATTGTCTTAAATGTAAGTAAAAGCTGTAGATAGATGGAAATTTTTATAAGGCTTGCGCATATAATATTATGATTGATATAATGATGTGGTGAAGCCTATGACCCAGTTTGACAGGAATGATGAGTCTATACGGATGGAGGGGAAAAAGCCGCTTGGCGGCAGGATACAGATACAAGGGTCTAAAAATGCAGCACTTCCAATACTGGCAGCGTGCATGCTGATACCGGGAAAGTGCGTGCTGAGAGGCTGCCCGAATATTACCGATATTGACTGCATGTGCAGCCTGTTAGAGAGCACTGGCGCAGGCGTCGATACAGAAGCACTGGTTACAGACAACAGGATTGTGGTGGATACACGCAATGTACGGGAGCGCAGACTGCCTGAAAAATATGTGTCTGCTATGCGCTCATCCGTGGTGATGATGGGCGCGATGCTCGGGCGGCTTGGAGAAGTCTGTGTCAATTATCCGGGCGGATGCGTGATTGGCGAGCGGCCGATCAATCTGCATCTGTATGGCTTGGAGAAGCTTGGCGCGCAGATCTGGACAGAGGGAAACCATATTCATGCATATGCGGATGAGTTAAAAGGTGCAGTGATCGAGTTTCCGTTTTCGAGTGTGGGAGCAACGCAGAACGTGATTCTGGCAGCAGTGACCGCACAGGGGACGACCGTCATCAAAAATGCGGCAAGGGAGCCTGAAGTGATTGAGCTGTGCAAGTTTCTGAATCTGGCAGGCGCAAACATTGACTATGCAGGAACCTTTTTTAAATCTGGCAGGATAGAGATCCGGGGGGTGGAGCTGTCGAGGCTTCACGGGGTGGACTATACCGTCATTTCTGACCGGATTGTCGCAGGGACGTATCTTTTTGCAGCACTGGCAGCAGGCGGAAAGATAACACTGGAAAATATTCCCATCGGACAACTGGGCAGTGTTTGTGATATGATAACAGAAATGGGGGCAAATCTTGAGCTGGATGCGGCGCAGAGCAAGATCACCGTCAATGCATGTGACCGTGACAGGATTAAAAACCTGCCATACATAGAGACTGCTGTATACCCGGCTTTTCCTACAGACTTGCAGTCACCGCTTCTTGCGGCGGCATGTATGGCAAAGGGGAGACTAAAGGTCAGAGAACGCATTTTTTCAAGCCGGTTTCGTATCGTGGAGGAACTAAAACGCATGGGGGCGGACATCACGATAGAGGGCGATACAGCCATCGTGACAGGCGGCAGGGAGCTTGAGGGACGGACGGTCATCTCGAGAGAGCTGAGGGGCGGGGCGGCGCTTGTCATCGCCGGGCTGGGGGCATCAGGTATCACTACCGTGATTGATTCAGGATACATCCGAAGAGGGTATCAGGATATCGTGAGTGATCTTGCCAGTCTGGGCGCACGCATTCGTTATGTGGACTGACGCCGTGCCAGCAAAATGCATAGATGAGGAAAAGGCAATCATGATGAATAAACGGGACAGTACGATAACAAAAATACCGGATATCAAGTTGAAGCAGCGCATCATTGTCATGCTGGGCATCATCAATGTATTTCTGATTGCAATGTATTTTGTGCTGACACACTATGCGGTCAAAAATGTTCAGGTTGACGGAAATAAGCACTATTCTGCCGAGGAGATCAAGGCGATGGTCATGACAGGGTATCTCGGTGACAATTCCCTCTATCTGTCTCTGAAATACAAAAATAAGGGGATAGAGGGGGTTCCGTTTGTGGAGACGATGGATGTCGTTGTCCAGTCCAATGACACGATTCGAATCACGGTGTATGAGAAGGCGCTTGCAGGCTATATACAATATCTTGGAAGATATATGTATTTTGATAATGAGGGGGTCGTAGTGGAGTCCTCCAAGGTCACGACCAAGGGGATTCCGCAGGTGACAGGGCTGGAATTTGACCATGTGGTGCTCTATGAGAAGCTTCCAGTGGAAAATGACCGTATTTTCCAGAACATATTGACGATCACAAAGCTTCTGAACAAATATGATGTACTGTGTGACAAAATACAGTTTGACAAAAATTATAATGTCATGCTGGGGTATGATGAAGTGAAGGTCGATATCGGCGCGCTCGAGAATCTCGATGAGAAATTGATGCAGCTGCCCCAGATTCTTCCGTCACTGGCAGGGGAGAAGGGAACACTTGATCTGAAAAACTATACTGCGGATCGGAAAAGTGTAACTTTTGAGAGGGGAAAATAGGAAAGTGAAAAAGAAAAATAAAAAATAGGTTGATAAATTGCCAAAAAAATTATATGATAAGTTAGATGGAATTTAATAGGAATTGTGAAGGAGGAAGGAAACTTGCTCGAGATTAGATCAAACGAAACAGATGGAGCGGCAAGGATAATAGTTGTAGGCGTAGGCGGTGCAGGGAATAATGCCGTCAACCGAATGATAGATGAGACGATTACAGGTGTTGAGTTTATAGGGGTGAATACTGATAAGCAGGCATTGCAGCTTTGCAAGGCGCCAAAGCTTTTGCAGATCGGGGAGAAACTGACGAAGGGACTCGGCGCGGGCGCAAAGCCCGAAGTGGGGGAGAAGGCGGCGGAGGAAAGCTCCGAGGATATAAAGGAATCGTTAAAAGGCGCAGACATGGTATTTGTCACCTGCGGAATGGGCGGCGGTACTGGAACCGGTGCGGCGCCGATTGTGGCAGCGATCGCAAAAGAGATGGGAATCCTCACCGTTGGCGTCGTCACAAAACCGTTTAAATTTGAAGCGCGGGCGCGTATGACGAATGCGCTGATGGGGATTGAGAAGCTCAAGGAGCATGTGGATACTTTGATTGTCATTCCAAATGACAAGCTGCTTGAGATCGTTGACCGGCGGACAACCATGCCAGATGCGCTCAAGAAAGCGGACGAGGTATTACAGCAGTCTGTACAGGGAATCACAGACCTGATCAATGTACCATCTGTCATTAACCTTGACTTTGCAGATGTGCAGACAGTCATGAAGGAGAAAGGCATCGCGCATATCGGTATTGGATATGGCAAGGGGGAGGACAAGGCAGCAGAGGCGATCAAGATGGCTGTCGATTCACCGCTCTTGGAGACAACCCTCAGCGGAGCTACGGATGTGATTCTCAATATTTCAGGGGATATCTCCATCTTTGACGCAAATGATGCGGCAAGCTATGTACAGGAGCTTGCAGGCGAGGATATCAATGTTATTTTTGGTGCGATGTACAATGAGGACATGGCGGACTCCTGTACCGTCACAGTCATCGCGACAGGCATTGTTGAGAATGCCAATAATAACCCGATGAACACGATGGGCAGAATTAACAGCAATTTCTCAGTGAAGCCCAACAGTGTACCCGGCACACCAGTCCGCCCCAGACCGCAGGGCACGCCGGGGCTCAACGTGATGCAGCCAAATGGACAGGCACCCCAAGGGGCGCAGCCCAGACCCGTGACGGGCATCAAGCCGTCCACTGATTTGAGAAGCAATGTGAAGGAGCAGACTTTAAATATACCCAATTTCTTAAAGAGATAGCGCCATACTCAGAAAAAGTCGAAAAATAAACATCATTTTGTCCCATGCTTTGACAAAAAAGCATGGGATTTTTTCGTATAATGGGCACAGGCGCACAGGAAAAACAGCGGCCAGACGGAGGTGATACGAATCTATGAAGTATACATTGACATTTTTCTAGCACAAAATGTTTTGATGAATATGCAGCTGCTGCTTCTGACACAGCTGCTTTTAAAAGAAAAAATCCTGTTTGTCAGACTGTTGGCTGCATCGGCTGCCGGCGGGATAGGGGCAGTGCTGATTCTGGTTCTGGGCGTTGGCTACGGCATCGGTTATATTCTGCTGGTGCTTGGACTGGACGCGGCCATGCTGCTCATCAGCATCCAGCATCCGTGGAAGCGCAGGATTTCCTGCCAGAGGCTGGTCATGGGAATCATATACCTTCATGGCATGGAGTTTGCTTATGGAAAACTGATGGAGTGTGCAGTCAGGCTGGTGGGAGAGCGTATGGCACGCATGACGGTGATTGCGGTGATCGCAGTGATTGTGATGTTTATCCTTGCTTACAGGAAATGGGCAGGGGCAAGGCAGATCTACAATGTCACACTGACAGAGGAGGGGGAGAACGCGGTATACAAGGCACTGTTTGATACAGGAAATTTTTTGACAGACCCTGTGTCCGGCAAACCGGTGAGTGTGGTAGAGGAGACAGAAGCAACGAGGAAATGGCTGGAAAAGTATCCACACAAATATAAGATCATTCCCTATCAGAGCGTTGGCAGGGAACATGGACTACTAGAGGGGATCGTGGTGGATGAACTCATTATTCAAAAGGAAAAAGAACAGGTGGTCAAAAAGGGCGCAGTTGTTGCACTCTATAGAGGAAAACTGTCCAAGGATGGGCAGTTCCAGATGATTCTGAACCAGAGCCTGATGATATGAGGGATATTGTAAGTGGATGGAGGATTGAATGAATGATTTTAAAACTGTATTTGCCGGGGAAACTGAGATTATCTTTTGGGAAAAATTTTCTGAAAAACGCAGTCGGGAATGAGATACACTATATCGGCGGGTCGGAAGTGCTGCCTCCGCCATTGGAAGGGGAGGAAGAAAACAGAGCGATCAACGGGCTTGAGACGGAACATGCAAACGAGGCAAGAACCCTGCTGATCGAGCACAATCTGAGGCTTGTCGTGTATATCGCCAAGAAGTTTGACAATACAGGTGTGGGCGTCGAGGATTTGATCTCCATAGGCACCATCGGTTTAATTAAGGCGATCAATACGTTTAACCGCAGTAAAAATATCAAACTTGCGACCTATGCTTCAAGATGTATTGAAAATGAAATTCTGATGTACCTGAGAAGAAATAATAAGACAAAGCTGGAAGTGTCCATTGACGAGCCTTTGAATGTGGACTGGGACGGAAATGAGCTTTTGCTGTCGGATATCCTTGGCACGGATGAGGATGTCATCTACAAGGATTTGGAGACCGAGGTAGAGCGAAGCCAGCTCAAGCGGGCGATCTCGAAGCTAGGGGAGCGCGAGCGGACGATCATCATGCTCAGATTTGGTCTGAATAACCCGGATGACATGGAGATGACACAGAAGGAAGTCGCAGATTATCTTGGCATCTCACAGTCGTATATCTCCCGCCTTGAGAAGAAGATCATGAAACGGCTCAAGAAGGAAATGGTCAGTTAAACATGGGAAGCCCCGTATTTATATCCTTGTACATATGTCTTATAACGAAAACCTGTTGTTAAGGCATATTAAGTTGGAGGAGGAGTGAATATGGCACTTGGAAAAGTTGAAATATGTGGTGTAAATACGGCAAAACTTCCCATTCTGAAAAATGAGGAAAAGCAGGCGCTGTTTGAGAAGATTGAGCAGGGCGACATGCAGGCGAGAGAGGAGTATATCAGAGGAAATTTAAGGCTGGTGCTCAGTGTGATCAAGCGGTTCTCACAGTCCAATGAGAATGTCGATGACCTGTTCCAGATCGGGTGTATCGGTCTGATCAAGGCGATTGACAATTTTGATTCGACGCTTGACGTGAAATTTTCGACTTATGCAGTCCCGATGATTATCGGTGAGATTCGCCGGTTTCTGCGGGATTCCAGCAATCCGATCCGCGTGAGCCGCTCTCTCAAAGATACGGCGTACAAAGCAATCTATGCAAAGGAAAACCTTACCAAGAAAAACCTGCGCGAGCCGACAATCATGGAGATCTCTGAGGAGATCGGCATTCCCAAGGAGGATATCGTCTATGCGCTTGACGCAATACAGAATCCTATGAGTCTGTATGAACCTGTCTATACCGAAGGGGGTGACACCCTCTATGTGATGGACCAGATCAGCGATAAGAAATGCAAAGAGGAGAACTGGGTTGAGAATATTTCTCTAAGTGAGGCGATGAAAAGACTCGAGGAGAGGGAGTATGAAATTATTCATCTGCGGTTTTTTGAGGGAAAGACGCAGATGGAAGTTGCCGAATATATCGGCATTTCTCAGGCGCAGGTGTCCCGTCTGGAAAAGAATGCACTGCGTACTATGAAAAAATATTTGGCCTTTTAAACGTTTAGAAGGAACCTTCCAGTAAAAAAAGTAACTTGCGGACAATATATACTATTGACTTAATCGTAGAAACAATTTAAAATAGAGATTAAGCAGTTGGGGCAGTTTAGAAAAATTCTCAACGGCTGCCTTTAAAAATATTAATAGACTATTGTGTGAAAGGAAGTTACTTATGAACGAACAAAACAAAACGGGTCGCAGATTTAGTATTAAATGGCTGGTGATTTCACTGGTATCGCTGCCAATGATGATGGCGTGCATTGTTATTGTAACAGTTTCAACACTGACGCTCAGGCAGGGTATGGAATCCGAGACCTTTAAGACGCTGGAAGCACTGGCAAGAGGTACGATGCTTGCTCTTGACGGAGTGTCGTCGGGAGAATACTCCATGCAGGGGGATGATTTATATAAAGGTGATGTAAATCTCTCTCAGGAGATGGGTGCGCTGGTTGACAATTATGCGGCGGCAAACGAAGCGCAGATTACTTTATTCTTTGGCGACGTTCGGCGTGCGACAACCATCAAGGACGCGCAGGGAAATCCTATTGTCGGCACCAAAGCAGACGCGAAGGTTGCAGCAGAAGTTTTAAACGCAGGAAATACGTATCACAGGGATGATTTCGTGATTGACGGAAATCTCTATTATGGATTCTATGTTCCGGTTACAGACTCCACGAATAAGATTGTCGGAATGATCTGCGCGACAAAGGACAGAGAAACAATTAAAGACTATATTTCTCACAGACAGACCTTTATCGTTGCGATAGCGGTTTTGATCTATATCCTCTGTATCTTCTTTGCAACTGTTGTGACAAAGAGAAGGATCCAGTATCCGCTCAATGCACTCTCAGAAGTTGCTAAGAAAATGGCAAAGGGTGATATCAATGTCCACATCAATAGAACAACCAATGACGAGCTTGGCGATCTGGCAGAAGATTTTAAAATGATGATCAAGACAATCGGAGAGCAGGTGCATATTACAGAGCAGGTTGCAGAGGGTGATCTGACAGCAACTTACAAGAAGGCAAGTGACGATGACACACTCGGTACAGCAATCGTGAAGATGCTTCGTGACAACAACAGAAACCTGTCTACAATCCGTGATGCGGCTGCAAGAATGACATCAGGCGCAAACGAAGTCGCAAGCGCGAGCAACTCGCTGGCACAGGGTACGACACAGCAGGCAAGCGCGATCGAGGAGATTACAGTTTCTATTGAGGAGATTGCAAATGGCGCTAAAGTCAATGCCGATGATGCAAATAAGGCAAATGAGCTTGTACAGAATACAAAAGACGGCGCAATCCGCGGCAATGAGCAGATGAAACAGATGATTGCAGCGATGCAGGATATCAATGAGTCTTCAGAGAATATCTCAAAGATTATGAAGGTCATCGACGATATTTCTTTCCAGACCAATATTCTTGCACTGAATGCTTCTGTGGAAGCTGCCCGCGCGGGTGTACATGGCAAGGGCTTCGCAGTGGTTGCAGATGAAGTTCGAAGCCTTGCAAACAAGTCCGCTGAGGCGGCAAAAGATTCTGCTGTGATGATTGAGGATTCGATCAAGAAAGTAGAGGTTGGTTCGAAACTGGCAGTGGAGACAGCAGCAGCTCTTGAGGAAATTTTAGATTCTGTTGAGAATATTGCAACGATTGTGAGCAATATTGCAGAGGCTTCCGTCAATCAGGCAAGTTCTGTTGGACAGGTCAATGCAGGCATTACACAGATTGCAGATGTCGTACAGACAAACTCCGCAACATCTGAGCAGTGTGCGGCTGCAAGTGCAGAGCTTTCCAGCCTTGCAGGACAGCTTCAAAATGCGGTTGGCAAGTACAAACTCCTTGCCGGAAAAGGCAGAAACTCTGATTTTGATTCTATGTCGTCTGACAGTGGTGATTATGTTGACAATGAGAGTATTATCTCGCTGGATTCAGACTTTGGTAAATATTAAGACAAAATAAGCTATTCTTTTTTACCCCGGCACTCGTTGCCGGGGTAGTGTTTCAGAGGAAAAATGAAAATATATGCAGCAAAAACCTGTAACCTGCAAGCTTCAGAAGCAAAACAGCTGTGTCTGCTTCTTGACAGGGATCGACGACAGAAGGTGTCCGCGCTGAAAAGCAGCAGGCAACAGGAACGAAGTATATTTGCAGGGCTTTTGCTCCGCTATGCGTTTCTACAGGCGGGATATGATATAGAGGCATGGCAGCAGGTGGAGATTGGAAAGGGAACGTATGGGAAACCATATATCATAGGGCATCAGGAGTTTCATTATGGATTGTCCCACTCGGGAGACTGGGTGGTGTGTGCAGTGGACCGGATGCCAGTCGGAATTGATCTACAGGAGATAAAACCTTGGAAGCTGTCTCTTGCGAAGAGATTTTATCACGAGGAAGAATACAACAGACTCCTTGCGCTGGGGGAGACTGAGCCAGATAGACAGACACAGGAATTTTACAGGATGTGGACAGCAAAGGAAAGTGCAGTAAAGTTGAGCGGCAGAGGGATTGGCGCAGGAATCAGCCAGTATGTGACTGCTGGGGATTATCGTTCTATATATGACCAAAACCAACAATGCACGCTTGGTATCAGACAGTATGATATACTGGAAGGGTATATGATCTGTCTATGCAGCAATGCTGGAGATTTTCCCGGGCAGATTGAGCAGATTGCGCTAGTTTGACAAAAGTCTGCGGGGAGCCAGAGATATAGAATCACAAAATGGAGGGGAACAGATGCTAAAGACGAATGGAAGAAATGTGGTGAGTAAAGATGAAATCATCTTTAAGGAAGGAGACGCGCTTACTCAGATTGGAATCGTTTTATCTGGAAAGGTGGTAATGCAGGGAGAAAATATCAGGCTTGTCAAGTCGAATGGGAGCTATCTGGCGCTAAATTCACTGGAAAGTCAGGTATATAGCGCAACATATACAGTACTGGAGGACGCTGTAATCTATGCACTTCCAGTACAGGGTGAAGCGTCTATTCGAAATATTATTGCCAAAAATGCTGATTATCGCGCAATTATGGTTTCGTCCCAGTTTAAGACGGCAGTTGAACTATACCGAATCAAATCCAGCTACTTAGAACGCGCGGAGAGATTGTGTTCATTTCTACAGAGAAGCTATGAAGAGTATAAGGGCATCTGCGCAGCGTACAATGTTCCGGCAACGGGGATTGAGGAGCTAGAGCAGCTTCAGCCATACGAGGATACACTAGGAGTCAATGAACATAAGATTAAATATTATGAGGAGGCAGCAAAAATCCCTCTGAGTGCAAATAAAGAATATTTCTCCTACAGTGAGAAGATGGCATTTTTTCAGGTGAGCGAAATTATGGAGCTGGTGACATCACTGCTAGAGGACTGTGCAGAGCTTGTTGAGTATATCAACACCCTCTTGGGCGTGATGTGTCTGAGACCGCGCAACAACTTATTTGACCATATCTGCGACAAAGCACATATTATCAAGGAGAAGAACGATATTCCAGAAGAAATCCATATGCTCTTGAGTGGAATTGTGGATGAATTTGTTTTCCAGCACAAAGAATTAGAGAGCCAGACAGTCAATGCGCCGATCTACAATATGGACTTGATGAAGCGCAAAATGGAAGGTCTGGTATCAGAGAAAGCGGTGGTGGATGAGCGCTCTCAGGAAGAGCGTGAGGCAGATCTCAAGCGGGATATGGAGTCCCTGAAAGGCTCCATCGACCAAATCCTCAAATTTGCTTCCTCGTTCAATGATGAGGATGGATTCAAGCTCAAGCGGAATGTGGACTTTTTGGTGAAGGCGCCGGACAGAATGTCTGTGGATGACGATGTGAAGAAGGCGAAAAAGACAATCACGCCGCTGGTATTTAAGCTCTATCTGTGCTGTTACCGCAAGATCAAAGAAGGGTTGATTCATCCGCCCAAGGCAGTTGAGCTTTTTATGAATTTTGGCATGCTGGATGAGCGGCTGCTTGACGAGGAGCATTTGCGGTTCCTGTGCAGTGTAGAACCCGAGGAGAACAAAGGCCCCTGCAAAGTTGTGACCATGATGGAGTGGCTTGACATGATACACGACGGCAAGCGCGACCCGTCTAAGAGTGAGTTTGATGAAGATTATGTGGAGAATCTCCGCTCACTCAAAAAACAGGGGGAGATTACAGAGAAAGAGCAGAAGGTGCTGCTCAATGACATGAATCGGCGTGTGGAATATGAGATTATGAATATGCAGATGAGCAATTCCCGTACCATTTATGGGCAGCCGTCCTCCTATATGCCGATTCTGTACAAAGATGCGATCTTTGGGTATCTGGATAAGATTCTTGTCACCAAGAAGAAGATCAATGAGAGTGTCGAGCGTCTTGTGAAGCTTGACTATTCGGTATTTTACAGAGAAGTGATCTACTCGAATACGGCATGTAAGATTACCAATGAGACTGTTTTGAAAAATGTGTATCCAGATGTGATACTGTTTCCGCTGTTTGGGACGAATGCTTCCATGTGGCAGGAGGTTGGCAGCAAAAATAAGGGGACACCGGGGCGGTTTTGTTTCCCAGTCATGACAAGCTCAAATATTGATGAACTGATGGTGAAAATGTTTGGGCGGTTCCGCTGGGAGCTTTGCCGGTGCATACAGGGGATGGCGTGGAACGATGTCAAGGTGAAGTCGCTCACTTCAGAATATATGGATTATATTCAGTTTTACAGAAAGAACCGGGAGTTGTCAGACGATGCGCGCGACAAGGTAAAACTGCAGATACAGAAGGCAAGGAACAATTCACGCGAGACCTTTTTGCTGGATTATGAAGCATGGATTAAAAACGAGGCGAACGGTTCGATGAAGATGAACAAAGTGGCAAGAGAAATTCTTGCGACGTACTGTCCATTTGAGAAAGAGCTTCGGATGAAATTGAATGCGCAAAGACCTTATGAGGCAGCGCAGGCGAGGAGTTTTCGAAATGCCCAGAAGAAGAAGCAGGAGTTTGAGCTCAAGATCAAGTCCTTGCAGAAAGTGACACAGGAGATTCCTGATGAGATTATGGATACGTATAAATTCTATTCCGATCTTTAAAATATATCCAAATAAAAGAGCAGGCGCTGCCTGCTCTTTTATTCGGTATCCTGTGTTGAGATATCTTCTGACGCTTCCTGCGCATCTTTTTCTGGTTCAGGGAGCAGAATCGTCACAGTTTCAATGCGGTTGTTGTCTACTTTCTTGGCAGTCAGCTTGATATTGTCCTGCGTGACAACCGACTCTCCCTCGGAGGGGAAACGGTCCAGCAGTTCGATCATAATACCGCCAATAGAGTCATAATCCTCAGAGTCAAATTTGGTTTCGAGAACATCATTGATATCGTCAAGCTTTAAGCTGCCGCCCACCTCGTATTCATAGGCGCCAATTTTCTTGAAGAGTTCCGCTTCATCAGCGTCGTACTCGTCGCGGATTTCACCGACGATTTCTTCCAACAGGTCCTCTACGGTGATCATGCCCACGGTCGCGCCATATTCATTCAGAACCAAGGCGACATTGGTCGTGATCAGACGCATCTCAAGCAGCAGGTCCGCCGTCTTCTTGTACTCATATGTATAATATCCTTCGCGGAGGATATTGCGTATTTTGAAGTTCTCCCTGTTTTCGACGAGGAGAAAATCTTTTACGATCACAATACCAATCATGTTATCCACTTCATTTTCATAGACAGGAATGCGGGAATACATAGATTCGCGGAACAGTGTCAACAGTTCCTCATAGGTGGCGTTGACATCAATGGTGGTCATGTCAATGCGGGGAATCATAATGTCTTTTGCAACTGAGTCACCAAACTCGAATACATTGTAGATGAGCTTCTTCTCCTCCTGCTCGATCACGCCGTCCTCGTGGCTGACGTCCACATATGTTTTCAGCTCGGTCTCTGTCATTGTGACGCGGGCTGACGGGTCAATGTGCAGAAAAGAAAGGAAAAGCCCTGATATTTTATCAATGACAAAGATGACAGGAGTCAAAAGCTGCATCAGCAGATAGATGACTCTCGCGTAGGTGAGGGAAAGCTTTTCATTGTTGCACATCGCCCATGTCTTGGGGACGATTTCACCGAAAATCAGAATCAACAGCGTCAGTATACCAGTGCCGATGCCGACAGCGGCATTTCCCCATAGACGTATGACCAGAGAGGTCATGAGGGAGGAGGCGCCAATATTCACGACATTGTTGCCAATCAGAATCGCACTGATGAGTTTGCTTCTGTTGTCAAGAATTTTTTGAAGTGTGAGCACCTTGCCAGTCGGATTTTCATCGACCATAGCACGCACTTTGACATTACTTATGGTGGTGAGGGCAGTCTCAGCAGATGAGAAGAAAGCGGACAAAATGATAAGTACGACAAGAATTACGAGTTGTATGACACCGGGGGTATCCAAAACAAAATCACTCCTTTTTACAATTGCATATTTTTATACGTATCAGCATAGATTATATCAGTGTTAATGAAATAATACAAGATTTTATTTGAAATTGGAGGTAGGATATTGTGAAAAATGTATTTGGCACAGAGCGGCTTGTCGCGCTTTTGAAATGTCTGATGGCGGCGTATCTGATTACAGGAGTGATGCTTGTTATGGTGGCAGGATTCCTGTACAAGTTTTCCATCGGGGAAAATGTAGTGGATATCAGCATCATTGTGATTTACTGTATCTCATCTTTGCTGGCGGGGCTCTTTTTTTCCAAGGGGGCACCGAGCCGCAGGTTTATCTGGGGAATGCTGGCGGGAGCAGCGTATTTTCTGGTAATCTGCGCGGTCTCTGTGGTGGCGGACCCGGGATTTGTGCCAGTCAGCAACACCTGTATCACGACGCTTTTGATCTTTCTTGGCAGCGGGATGTTAGGGGGAATTATGGGGTAGCATAAGAT
>VSNR01000160.1 GCA_009774345.1 Lachnospiraceae bacterium
TCATATTTCAGTATGCGAAGTATGAGAAGATTACAGTCTTCATTTAAAGAGACTTCGTGACCATTTACTTTGCGATGCGGTCGTACATCAATTTATCTGTCAGGCAATCCATAAGATTTTTGATATAGATATAAGGGAGCTAAACAGCAGATACAGCGATGGGATAGAGAATATTATCAATATTTACCTGAGTATTATCTGGGCTATGATGTGGGATGTCGATTTTTCAGAGATGACAGGAGAAGCATTTTATGATATGATTGCCCAAAAGCAGCTCTATGTCATGATTGATGAGATTGAAATGTATCTGCATGTAAATATTCAGTCGAAATTAATAGGAAGCATGAAGCAGGATTTTTCAGCGTGCCACTTTATCTTGACGACCCATTCTCCGCTGCTTTTGACAAGATACAGACAATGCCTCATTTATAAAATTCAAGCAGGCAGGCTAAAGAAAATTGAAGAAGATATGTATTATGAAGATTTGAATATCATTTATGAACAATTATTTGATGTGGAGGAGCTCCCGAAAAAAGTTCGGAAGGATCTCAATCTTCTGGGAAAAGTTGTCATGGAAAATAAGGCATATGATACAGAGAAGATAAGATCTGTAATACAGCAAATGAGAAAGGAATATCCGAATTTATCCAGAAGATACAATGCGATTATTACAAAGGCACAATACATTGGAGAAAAAAATGATCAAAATAACCAGAACCTGCAATCCAAAGGGATTAGCAAAGACGAGTAAGGCGTTTCAAACAGCAATTTCAGGGATGGAGACGAAGGAAGCATATGCATTTTATAAAAAGCAAAGCCGCGTCTATCTGTATAATACGGAAGAAACGAAAATGTATTTTAAGCAAATGAATAAAGAGCGATGTTCTTTTTGTACGAAATTCATACAGGATTTTGATGATGAAATGACGGTTGAGCATATCCAGTTAAAAAGAGAAGCGCCGCAATTAATTTTTGAGTGGAATAATTTATTATGCGCATGCAGGACATGCAATACCAAAAGGAGCACAAAGGCACACTATCCTGAAAAATATCTTGATCCGACGAGCATTACGCAAATTGAGAAGTATTTTTGTTATGAGCTGGACGGAAAGATTGTTCCAAATCAAGAGCTGAATCAGCACGAGCAGGAACAGGCAGCATATATGATCAAATTATACCAGTTGAATCGAAAAGGGCTGGTGTGTAAGAGGCGGGAGTTCATGAAGGAATTAATGTCAGATGATGATTTTTGCAATAAATTGATAACAATGGACGAATCCAGTCAGAATATAATATTTTTATCCGTGTTTGCATACTATAAGAAGCAGAGAATGCCTTCATGACCGTATGCGGATTGCAGCAATAGGGATGTAGAGTTCGCATAAAAAGGAGGTATTGAAGTTAGTATGGAGAGCAAGGTGTTTATTTTGGATCAGACAACAGTCAAGAAGCTGCTGACAATCTTTAAACTTGTCATACCGGACTTTCAGAGAAACTTCGTATGGAAGAAGAATAAGAAAGAACAGTTATTAGCCTCCCTGTTTCGGGGGTTTCCAATCGGTGCGATCACATTGTATCAAGATAAAAATGCCTATTATATCATAGATGGCTTGCAGAGAATCAATACGCTGAACCAGTATCTGGCACGGCCGGGCACAATTATTTCTTTTGAAACATTTTTTAAGAAAGTAGAACCTGAGATTCATGAATATATGGAGAAGAAAAAGCTGGATCTAGAGCTACCATCATTAAAAAAGTGTATTAGAACATGGTATGATAATCTTAATAACCTGTATGAATTTGAAAAGGTCAGTGTCTTTTACAGTGCGCTAAACAAGGCCAGTGCAAAGATTGCACGGAAATTCTCCGATCTGGAGCTGGTGGAGGGGCTTCTCGATATACTCAAATCAAAAATAGAAATCGTGCATGATGATATTGCACTGATTATATATAAGGGAAGCAAGGAGGATCTGCCGGAATTATTTAAGAATATCAATACAGGGAGTGTGGCTTTGTCACAGTATGAGATTTTACAGTCAGTATGGAATGACTATATTCTGGACAGCAGTCTGATACAGGATACAAGAGAGGCATTTGGCAGAGAGCTGGATTTGATTCAGAATGAGTATGAGATTAATGCCATCAAGGAGGCAGGTTCATTTGATATATTTAAAAATATAGTTGGATTAAACCACATCATCTGTTGTGAGAAGGAGTGTGATGTGCTCTTTCAGTTTTCCAGCTTTAAGAAAATTTCGGAACCAGAACCTTTTGCCAATGGAATTGTCAAATATTATGACAATGACAGTATTGCGTTTGAGATCTACTCCACGCTTCTGTGCAATGCACCCAATCAGATAGTAAAAGCGATTGATCAGGTCTATAAACAGGAGGATTGTGCGAAAATCAGCAGGTTTATCAATCAGGTCAATCAGGTGATCCTTGAAGCGCTGCATCAGGCAGTCAAAGAACTAAAAAACAGAAAAGTCGGGCTGCTGGAGAGCAAATATCACTCTCTCTATATCCTTGCAGGTATGATATTCTCAAGGTATGATATCAATGTTGAAAATCTGACCGTGACTCAGACAGAAGAAAATACAAAGATTTACAAAATCAGCCTTGATATAGAACAGCACAAAAGGGACAAGTGGTTTGTGGGTGAAAAAAGGCAGGTAGGATTTTTAAATATTCAATTAGAAAACCTTCTTGGCATGAAAAGTGACAGCAGTCATAATAAAAATAATCCAGATTCGCAGTCAGCAGGGCTAAAAATCAAAATTGAAGACCAGATTATCACTGCCAATACGGTCAAAGAATTTTATGGGAAAATATTCCGCTATCTTGAGGAACAGTTTGATCTAAAAGAGTATGTTCCCTATGCGACGGGCAAAAAAAGATACCTGATCAACCACACCAAGCATCATATTAACGGGGATATGTTTCTCGCACCAATCAAGGTTGGAGACTATTTTATCGAAACACACAAGAGCAGAAGCGGTGCATTGAGAGACGTATATAACTATATGAAACACATTGGCGTCGATGCCGAATATATTGAATAATATGGCGTAAAAACCAAAAGGGGCAGCACCATGAAAATAGCAGATCTGCACTGTGACACAATCTCTGAGATCTGGCAGAGCCGCCGGGCGGGCAGCCCGCAGCAGCTTTGCCGGAACGATTTACATATCGATATCCAGAAAATGCGGAAATCGGACTATCTTTTGCAAAATTTTGCCATGTACATAGACTTGGAGAAAACATCAGATCCATTTGCCGCTGTGTCAGAATTGATTGATGTATTTTATGATGAGATGGAGAAAAATAAGAACGAGATCGGCATCGTAACCTCCTATCATGAAATCCTTGCAAACGAGAAGCAGGGAAAGATGTCCGCGCTCATGACCATCGAGGAGGGCGGATGCTGCAAGGGGGAAATTGCAAACCTTGAGACGCTCTATCAGCGCGGTGCGCGCATGATGACCCTAACATGGAACTATCCGAACGAGCTGGCAAGCCCCAATCTCCCCACGGGCGGTTTTGGCACCTTTGACAGCACAAACGGACTGACCAGAAAAGGCTTTGCCTTCATTGAAAGGATGGAGGAGCTGGGCATGATCATTGATGTCTCGCATTTATCAGATGCAGGATTCTGGGATATCGCAAAACATACGAGAAAACCCTTTGCGGCGAGCCACTCCAACGCGCGCGCCCTCAGTCCCCACGCAAGAAATCTCACAGACGACATGATCCGCGTCATCGCAGACCGCGGCGGCGTGATTGGGCTGAATTTTTACGGACGTTTCCTGAACGCTGTGGAGGACAGCCATTCCGGCACAGCGCGGATGGCAGAGCATGTGCGCCATATCGTCAATGTCGGCGGTATCGAATGTATCGGGCTGGGCTCGGATTTTGACGGGATTACGGGAGAATTGGAGATGGAGGACTGCTCGCAGCTTGGGAAATTGATAACAGCGCTGGAGCATGCGCATTTCACGGGGAGTGAGATCGAACATATTCTATATAAAAATGTGATGCGCTTTTACAGGGAGATGCTGGTTACTGTTCAGACAGGACTTAGCATTTACTGTTAAGTCCGTGAGAAAACGTATAGCTTTCAGGTAAAAATCCATTTGCGAAGCAAATTTTGCATGGATTTTTACTCGTTACTGGCACGGAGTAAACAGTAACAGATGCTGTGATAGGATGATTTTGTTGAATTTATTGTATTGATAATCCCGCAAAGATAGGGTATAATGAACCCTGTCTTTGCGGGATTCATTTTTTGACATTGAGATAATGAGGAGTATACGACATGAAACAGAGATTAATAGATCACAGGCAGCAGGTGACACTGGCGGTTATGGCAGTGGTGATTCTTTTTCTTGGAACATTCAGGCTGTTGGATGTGGGGCAGCCGATCTGGTATCCAGATGAATACGGATACTGGGCAAACAGCTCTTTTTTTATAGGGCAGAATTGGTCACAGACCGCGAACAGTGTATGGTATTATTCGTATGGATACAGCATCTTGCTGATACCGTCAAGGCTTCTGGCAATGCTTTTTCACTGGACATGGCGGCAGCTCTATGAGTCCATGATCGTTGTTCAGAGCGGCATGATTGTGGGATCCTTCCTGATCGCAGTGAGACTTAGCAAGCGCTATATGGCGGAACTAAACTGGCTGGTGCGGGATTTTGCCTGCCTGGCAGTGTTTGTGTATCCGACATACATCGTATATGCCCATGTCACATGGACAGAGACGACGCTGCTCTTTACCTTTTGGATTTTCCTGTACACGATGATGCGGATGACAGACAAACCAAGTGTGAAAAACCATATTGGATTTGCGCTGATCGCGTTCTATATTTTTATGGTGCATCAGCGGTGCCTTGGCATCGTCATCGCGGCGGTGATGATCGTGGTCGCTATGCGGCTGGTAAAGAGGAACACGCTGACACAGACTGCTTGTTTCCTGCTGGTTCTCCTGTGCAGCAACTGTGTGCATTCGATCATCAAGGGCAAGCTGCAAAATGACCTCTATCTGGCATATACGCCTGCCAGCCTGCGGGAAATGGCAGGGTATGCATGGAATAAAACGACCTTGCTCCTCCTGGCGGCGTCACTTTTTATCTTATTGTGCCTGTGGCTTGTCGAGCGCGGCAAAGGCATCATTGCGGTGGTGCTGGTGCTGGCAGTGGTTTCTGCGGGTGTTGGATTCATATTTTATAATTTCAGCCTGATCGAGCAGGCAGCAGGCAGCGTGGACAAACGTCTGGCACAGAATGATTTTGCCGGGCAGTTATGGAAAGTCAAAGATGTCTTTTCTTTCCCGGGATTTCTGCGGCTGCTGATCAGTATCGTCGGCAAATGGTTTTACCTTGCGTCCGCGTCTGGACTGATCATCTGTTTCGGTATGTGGGAGCTGTTGAAAAAGTTTGTCGTACTGACAGTAAAAGGCATCAAATGTTTATTCTACATTATAATAAAGAAGAAAGATGATTATACGTTATCAGAAAGTGCCGGACGAGCAGGAACATCTATATGGCTATGGGGCATGTTCCTAAGCTGGCTTGGCGTATTCAGCCTCAGCGCCATCGGCATGATCGGCATCAGCAGGGTGGACAACCTGGTCTATGGCAGGTATCATGAATTTACGATGGGTATCCTGGTGCTGTACGGATTTTATAGTCTGGTAAAAGACAAGAGGTGGAAACGTCATCTCATCTCTTTCCTGGTACTGTATGGGCTGGCAGCATGGCTGTGCCAGGACTTGATTAATGACTTGAAGAACCGATTCTATGAAGTCTGTCACAGCATTATGATGGGGCGTCTCATGATAGACGGGCAGGTGCCGCCCGCGAAACTGTGGGAGATTGCAGGATGTGCCGCCCTGGCGGGCATCATCGTCTGCGCGGCGGTAAAAGTGCAGCAGTCAAAATTTGTAAAGTATGAGCGCAGGAGAATCGTCGCCATACTCACGGCGGTGATCTGTGTGTACGGCGGCATGGGCATGTACAAGACGTATGACTATGTGATCCGGCAGAACTACACGCAGGAGGTTAGTCAGCCATCCATCGCTGCCTGGGTGAATATGTTTTATCAGGGAGAAAATATCTATTTCCTGAAGGACACGGCAAGTTACCGTGACGGACTGGCAATGCAGTACAAGCTCAACGACAAGCTCGTCTCCTTCCGAATGCTCCCGGACATCAACCCCGAGGAGGATGCCTTCTATATCACAGGAACGGAATATGGTCTGAGCGAGGAGGCTCAGTCGAAGTTCGGAACGATCGTCGAGACGAGGAAGTTCACACTTCTTGCACCATTAAATGGGAATATCTATAAGCGTATGGTAAATTATTACAATGCGTATTAGACATTTTGTACACAATGAATGCTGTTCAAACGGCAGAATGCTGAAAAAAGCTAAAATTTTATAATTTTGCAAAAAAAAACTTGAATATTTTCCGCTTTGGACTTATCATTAGGGAGTAGTATCATCACAAGCATATAAAAAATGAAGAAAATAGGAGGGTAATGTTATGAAAAAACCAATGATTAAAGCTCTGGCATTTGCCACAGCAATAACGATGGTATTTTCAACACCATTGACGGCATTGGCAGACGGTTTGGCAAGTCTGTATGCCGAAGGATCTGCCGAAGGTACTGGGTCAGGTACTAAAGGCACTGGTTCGGGTACATTAGAAGGACCTGAGGATATTCCTGGCCAGATACCTGATCAGGTAATTAAAGACAGAATTATAGGAATCGCTCTTGAGAAAGACAATCTCACAGTCACTGTTGGAGAGCCTCATCCAGAAGACGATGTTCTGACAGCATCTCTGATTATGGAGAGAAACTCAACTGAGCTTGATGGAAGGATTCAGACAATCACTATCAATTCTGCGAATTATGAAATGTATAGTGATGTGGAAGTTTTACTGAACGGTGAGCCGACAACTGTCACAGAAGTGTTGAAGAACAGTATTACATGGGACAGCGCAAAAAAACTTGTTAAACTTGAAAAAGATAAAAAACTGGGCAACAGACAAGTCAAAGTAACAGGTATTGCAGCAGGTACAGACGTAGTTACGGTGGGTATTGCTGGAACAAAATACAAGGCAAGCGCAACGGTAACTGTTAAGAAATATGCTAGCAGCTTTACATTAAAGGCTCCTAAAGATGCATATGTAAAACATAAGATTGACATGAACGCTTATCTGACAAAACCGGCAGATACAAATGATGTTATCACATGGAGCGTTTATGAGGATGGCAAGATTGGTAAGAAGACCAGTGCTGCTACAATTGACAAGAATGGTATTTTGACCCTGAAGAAAGCAGATAAGAAGATTGTAGTAGTTGCCACAGGTGAGAGAGGCGCTACAGGAAGAACACCTGCATTCAATATTGAGAAGGGTACACCGATCACAAAGCTTGCAAAGGGCAAAGAGACAAAGGAGCTTGTTATTACAGCTTCTAAGAGATATCCTACGGCTGACATTTCAGTAGTTGCTACGCCGGCAAATACAACAGATTTTATCGACTGGACTTCAAGCAACTCTAAAGTAGTCTCTGTTGTAGGTAAGACAAAGGGCGCTACAAGAGCACTCGGAGAGTCTACAGAGGCGACAATTACAGGTGTAAATCCTGGTAAGGCAACGATCACGGCAACAGCTTCTTCTGGTAAGAAGGTAACTTTCAAAGTAACAGTAAAGGCTCCTCTTCAGAAGATTACAGATGTTGTAACCGACAGAGGCACTAAGACAGTTTATGCTGGACAGAAGATTCAGTTGATCGCCGTTACAGAGCCAGATGTATGTGATGAGGCAAAGAAGATTAAATTCAAGCTTGCTGATAAGACACAGAAAAATATCGCTACAGTTTCTTCAAAGGGTGTATTAACTGCTAATAAGAAGAATGTTGAAGGCACTGTAAAAGTTATTGCATATTACAAAAATATTGAGTCTAAACCAATTGATATTCAGGTTAAGAAGAGCTTGGTAACAGGCATAACACTTGATACTACAAGTGCAGAGATGTTTGTAACAAATCCTAAGGAAACAAAGGAATTGAAAGCAACAGTTGCTGGTGATGGCGCAACAAATGATATGCTTTCATGGAGCTCAAATAAGACAAAAGTAGCTACAGTTGATCAGAATGGTGTAGTTACAGCACAGGCAGCAGGAACTGCTAAGATTACAGTAAGTGCAATCAATACAAGCGGTAAACTTATAAAGCAGACAGCAACAATTAAGGTTACACAGGTTGTTCAGAAGATTGAGTTGAGCAAGTCAGATGTAACTGTAAACTGGAATAATAAGGCAAAGAAGGATTACTCTGTATCATTGAAGGTTAGCAAGCAGCTTCCTAAGGGTGCTAAGAAAGAGACAATTTTATGGAGAGTTGTAGGCGTCAATGGCTCGAGTGAGGAAGAGGTAATTGCTAAATCTGGTATTAGAGTAAATGATAAAGGTAAGGTAACTTTACCAGTATCAGTTCCTAACGGTACAGTTGTTAAGGTTCGCGCAAGAGCAGCTTACGGTGCAACAGCGACAGCAACTATTACTGTATGCAATCCTACACAGAAGATTGAAGTGGCTAACAAGAAGGAAACAATTTCCGTTACTGCTAAGCAGCCATTTGATTTAGGAAAGGCATATACTGTTGTAGCAAAGAAGGGATATACGGATGCTAAATTGAAAGACTTTAATGAGAAGATTATCTCTTACACAGCAAATAACGGTAATGTTAAGGTTATGAGAACTTCTAAGGGATATGTTTTATATGGAGTTAAGGCAGGCAAGGCTACAGTGACAGCGAAGACAGCTTCAGGAAAGTCTGCTAAGATTACATTTACGGTAACAGAATAACTAATTTTATATGCTATTGATACATATCAACACACACATTAATTGGAAAAAGAGTTGTGACAAACGTCACAGCTCTTTTTGTGTACACGGGGTCTGCCAACAAGTGATACCCGGCGCGCTGGTAGTGAAAAAAGGTTTATATCCACTCGATTGTTAAAATAATAAAATAACATAGGATATTTTACAAAGCATAAAAAGCCATAACTTGTTGCATTTTATTAAATTTATTCTGTTATAATTAAGCATGTTATTATAACATGTGTTTTTTGGCATCCAATTGTTGTTATATAGATTTTGCAAGCTATTTCGTATTTAATAGCAAGTCTGAGTCTGTGTTGATAATGCAGTTTTGACATGAAGCAGTTCGATTTTAGCATTCTTTTGTTCCAGTTCTTTCTTAATGCTATTGCTCTAGCTCTTTTTACATTCCTCTGTATCCATTTGAAATAACATCTCGTTAACTTTACACACAGCAGATGCTCCTCTTATAGTCTTTCTCGCAGTCAGATATCGCTGACGGTTGATGCTAGATGCCAGTGAGTCCTTTTGTATGTGTCAATACCTGACTGTCGAGTCTAAGTTCTTTGGATGCCCCATTGTATTCCGTCTTGTGTGGTTTGATTAGTAAACGCAAATGAAGCTGTAGCTGTGATGATGTATTGGATGGACTATTCATAATTGCAATAAAGTTGACTCTGTTTCTGAGCATAGTTTAAATACAGTATTATAAATAAGAAGCTATTGACTACGCTGGTTTGTTTTATATACATTATAGTTTAAAAACAGCATTATAATAAGAAGGCAAAAATAGGAAGAGAGAAGGTCAAAAAAATAAAGAAAAAGAAAAGAAGGAGAGAAAGAAGAGGCAAAAGAGGAAAGAAAAGGCAAAAAGAGCTAGGAGCTAGGAGAGAAGGAGAAGAGAAGGAGAAGAGGAAGAGAGAGAAGGAAAAAGGAAAAGAAAGGAAAAGAAAGGAAAAGAAAGGAAGGAAAAGAGGAAAAGAAGGAAGAGAGAGAAAAGAGAGAGGGAAGGAAGAAGGAAAGAGGAAAGG
>VSNR01000161.1 GCA_009774345.1 Lachnospiraceae bacterium
CTGTTACACTATTATTGATGTTAACAGTAACACACTCTATACATCTTATTTAGGATTTGAAAGAGGGCTACTTTCATGCAAACTACCATTGACCAGACTCTTTTTTCAGAAGCATGTTACAAAATGATCGGCGCTCTCCAAGGTCAGAATGGCATTGGAACGCTGAGGGAAAAGACGATACACAGTGTCCTAAAATACTATTATGCCCCGGATTCTGCCTACCATGAGATCAAAATCGGTTCTTATGTCGCTGACATCTGCGTAGATGGTGAAATTTTTGAGGTACAGACGCGCAATTTTAATACCATGCGCGACAAACTGGACTTTTTTCTAAAAGAACATGATGTGACCATCATCTACCCCGTCGCCCACACCAAATGGCTGCTGTGGCTTGACACAGAGACGGGAGAGCTGACCCCCAGACGCAAATCCCCCAAGACCGGGACAATCTATCAGATTATACCAGAACTATATAAAATCAAAATGTTTATCAGCAATCCCCGTCTGCACTTTATTATCAGCCTGATTGACGTGGAGGAGACTCGTTATCTCAATGGATGGAGCCATGATAAAAAAAGAGGTTCCTCCCGCATGGACGGAATCCCTGTGGGCATCTATGATGAAGTGCGCATTGACTCCTTTGAGGATTATACAATTTTCCTCCCCGACACGCTGCCAGAGACCTTTACCTCAAAGGATTTGGGCAAAGCGGCGAAAATCCCACCAAACCGGGCAGGCACTTTATTAAATGTCTTATTAGAGACAGCAGTTGTAAACCGCGTCGGCAAAAGCGGCCATAGTTACCTGTATCAAAAAAGAACTGACGGAAAATAAATTATCATTTCCGCCAGTTCTTTTCTTGATCTATTTTTATGTTCTTATTCATCCTCAGGCAGCAAATCCTCTTCGCCTGTGATCTCTTCTCCTGAAATTTCATCTTCTAGTGCTTCGTTTCCGGGCACTTCATCCTCAAACGTCTCATTCTCAAACGTTTCATTCATTAGCACTGCCTCTCCCTCGACGGGTTCATCCACCACTTTGTCAAGCGCCTCATCGACATCCTCAAACTCCTGTGTACCGTCTGAGAGCTTCTCCCGCACCTTGGCAATCTTGGCAACCTTCACATTCTCATCATCAAGGTTAATGAGTTTCACGCCAGAAGTATTTCTGCCATAAATCGAAATATCACCGACAGGAATCTGTATAATCACACCCTCTGTCGTGATCATCATAATCTCATGATCGTCATTGACCCCCTTGATGCCAACCACATTGCCTGTCTTTTCTGTGATACGGTAGCACCGTACTCCTTTGCCGCCGCGCTTCTGCACGGTAAATTCATCGAGGAGCGTGCGTTTTCCCATGCCCATCTCTGAAACAATGAGCAGTGCATCGCCCTGCGTGTTGAGCTGCATTCCGATAATCTCATCGCCGTCGTCAAGATTCATGCCGATTACGCCCATCGCATTTCTGCCCATCGCGCGCACATCGGTTTCTTTAAAGCGAATACACATACCATATTTTGTAATCAGGAAAATCTCGGAATTTTCATCTGTCGCCTTCACTTCGATCAGTTCATCATCATCGCGCAGTGAGATTGCCGCCAGCCCGTTCTTGCGGACATTCGAAAATTCCATAATCGGCGTTTTCTTTGTAATTCCTTTTTTTGTGACCATAAACAGATGTTTACCCTCTGCAAACTCCCGAATTGGAATCATCGCAGAAATTTTCTCGCCGGGATTTAATTGCAGCAGATTCACGATTGCCGTTCCTCTTGCTGTCCTTCCCGCCTCAGGAATCTCATAGGTTTTGAGTCTGTATACACGCCCAAAATTGGTAAAGAACATCAGATAATGATGTGTTGTCGTCATCAGCAGATCTTCGATGTAATCATCCTCGATCGTAGACATTCCCTTGATGCCGCGCCCGCCCCTGTGCTGGGTTTTGAAATTATCCACGGTCATGCGTTTGATATATCCTAAGCTCGTCATGGCAATGACGGTATTTCCGCGCGGAATTAAGTCCTCCATGTCGATCTCAGACTCATCATAGCCAAACTTCGTGCGCCTGTCGTCTCCGTATTTGTCAGCGATTAAATTGATCTCTGTCTTGATGACGCCAAGCAGCAGTTTTTCATCTGCCAGAATCGCCTTGTACTCCTCTATTTTTTTCAGAAGCTCCGCATGCTCCTGTTCAAGCTTCTCACGCTCCAAACCTGTCAGCGCGCGCAGTCTCATATCCACAATCGCCTGCGCCTGCACATCTGTCAGCCCAAACCGCGTGATCAGTCCTTCCTTTGCCGCCTGTGTGTTGGCGCTGCCCCGGATAATGCGGATGACCTCATCTATATTGTCAAGGGCAATTAATAATCCCTGTAAGATGTGGTCTCTCTCTTCTGCCTTATTCAAATCGTACTGCGTCCTTCTGGTGACAACTTCTTCCTGATGCCTGATATAATAGGTCAGGACATCCTTGAGGTTCATAACCTTTGGCTGGTTTTCTACCAAAGCCAGCATAATCACGCCAAAGCTGTCTTGTAATTGTGTATGTTTGTAGAGCTGGTTTAAGATCACATTGGCATTGACATCTTTTCTTAACTCAATGCAGATGCGCATTCCCTCCCTGTTTGACTCATCACGCAGATCAGTGATGCCGTCAATCTTTTTATCCTTGACAAGCTCTGCGATCTTTTCGATTAAGCGCGCCTTGTTCACCATGTAGGGCAGCTCTGTCACGATAATACGGCTCTTTCCATTCGCCATGGTCTCGATATTGGTCACACTGCGGACTCTGATCTTGCCACGCCCTGTGCGGTATGCCTCCTCCACGCCGCGCGTGCCAAGGACAATGCCGCCCGTTGGAAAGTCCGGTCCCTTCACAATCGGCAATAGCTCCTCGATCTCGGTATCTCTGTCCTCCTCAATACGATTGTCAATCATCTTCACGACCGCCGCGATGACTTCTCTGAGATTATGCGGCGGAATGTTGGTCGCCATGCCGACCGCAATTCCCTGTGTGCCATTGACAAGCAGATTTGGATAACGGCTTGGCAGTACGACGGGTTCTTTCTCCGTCTCGTCAAAGTTTGGCTGGAAATCCACTGTATTCTTGTTGATATCTGCCAGAAGTTCCATGGAAATCTTACTGAGGCGCGCCTCCGTGTATCGCATGGCAGCCGCACCGTCCCCGTCAACCGAACCAAAGTTACCATGTCCGTCTACAAGCGGATAGCGCGTAGACCACTCCTGCGCCATATTGACCAGTGCGCCATAGATCGAGCTGTCCCCGTGCGGATGATATTTACCCATCGTATCGCCGACAATACGCGCGCTCTTTCTGTGTGGTTTGTCAGGACCATTGTTCAGCTCAATCATCGAGTAGAGTACACGCCGCTGCACTGGCTTTAATCCGTCCCGCACATCTGGCAGCGCGCGGGAGGCAATGACACTCATGGCATAGTCTATATACGACTTCTCCATCGTCTTTTGCAGATCCACTTCCTCAATCTTGTCAAATATTGTATCGTCCATATATAACTCCTATTCTTAAATGTCGAGATTCTTTACGAACTGGGCATTTGCCTCAATAAACTCCCGCCTTGGCTCCACTTTATCTCCCATCAGCGTCGTGAAAGTAAGATCAATCTCTGATTCCGCCTCCTCATCCATAGAAACCTTTAATAAAATACGCTTCTCAGGGTCCATTGTCGTATCCCAGAGCTGGTCTGCATCCATCTCCCCAAGCCCTTTGTAACGCTGGATTTTGTTGTTCTGGTCACGTCCGACCTCATCGAGAATCGCCGCAAGCTCCTCATCAGAGTACGCATACCATGTCTTTTTGTTCTTTTCAAGCTTATATAAAGGCGGCTTTGCCAGATATACATGTCCCTTCTTGATGAGTTCCGGCATAAACCGATAGAGAAATGTCAGCATCAGCGTCGCAATATGTGCACCGTCCACGTCGGCATCCGTCATGATAATAATCTTGCCATAACGCAGCTTTGTGATATCAAAATCCTCGTGAATCCCTGTGCCAAACGCGGTAATCATCGCCTTGATCTCTGCATTGCCATAGATCTTGTCAAGACGTGCCTTCTCCACATTGAGAATCTTGCCGCGAAGCGGTAAGATTGCCTGCGTCGCACGGCTGCGCGCTGTCTTCGCACTGCCGCCGGCAGAATCACCCTCCACGATAAAGATCTCACAGTTTTCTGGATTCTTGTCGGAGCAGTCCGCAAGCTTCCCCGGCAGCGTCATGCCGTCAAGCGCCGTCTTTCTGCGCGTCAAGTCTCTCGCCTTTCTGGCTGCCTCTCTTGCCCGCTGCGCCAGAATCGATTTTTCACAGATCTGCTTTGCGACAGTTGGATTCTGCTCAAGATAGTATGTGAGCTGTTCGCTGACTACGCTGTCCACCGCACCGCGCGCTTCGCTGTTTCCAAGCTTCTGCTTTGTCTGTCCCTCAAATTGAGGGTCCTCAATCTTGATCGAAACGATCGCGGTGAGTCCCTCTCTGATATCATCACCGCTCAGATTTGCCTCACTGTCCTTCAAAAGCTTTGCACTGCGCGCATAGTCATTAAAAGTTTTTGTGATCGCATTGCGGAATCCCGCAAGATGTGTACCGCCCTCGGGTGTATTGATATTATTGACAAAGCTGTATGCGCTCTCTGTGTAGGAATCATTGTGCTGCATGGCAACTTCAACATACACATTGTCCTTCTTGCCCTCAAAATAGAGCACATCAGGATAAATCGGCGTCTTACTCTTATTTAGATACGTCACAAACTCACGGATACCACCCTCATAGTGGAACGTTTTCTCTATCACACCCTCCTCATGACGCAAATCCCGCAATATAATCTTCAGATCTTTCGTGAGGAATGCCATCTCCCGAAGCCTCTGTTTCAGAATATCATAATCAAAAACCGTCTCCTCGAAAATTTCCGGGTCAGGAAGAAATGTAACTTTAGACCCTGTTTTGTCAGGATCACATGTACCGATGACTTTGAGAGGATAGCAGACATGACCGCGCTCATAACGCTGCTTGTGGATTTTACCATCTATACTTATCTCCACCTCCAGCCATGTAGAAAGCGCATTCACCACTGACGCACCCACACCATGCAGTCCGCCGGAAACTTTATATCCTCCGCCGCCAAATTTCCCTCCAGCATGAAGGATCGTAAACACCACTTCTACTGCCGGGATTCCTGCTTTGTGGTTGATACCAACAGGGATTCCGCGCCCATTGTCGATAACAGTCACAGAATTATCAGGATTGATTGTCACATCAATCGTGTCACAGTATCCCCCAAGTGCTTCATCCACTGCATTGTCCACAATCTCATACACTAGATGATGCAGTCCTCTCGAGGACGTACTTCCGATATACATCCCCGGTCTCTTCCTGACTGCCTCAAGCCCCTCCAAGATCTGTATCTGGTCTGCTGTATAATCAGTGTTCATATATTTCCTCCCATTCTATTCATGAATCACGCCGTCTGATACCTCAAAGACCTTATTAATCTCAAACCGGTTATTCACAAACTCTTCCAATCCTGTGCAGGTGATGATTGTCTGGATATCACCAATGCTGTTTAACAGATAATTCTGCCTGCTGCTGTCAAGCTCTGACAACACATCATCCAACAGCAGAAGCGGCACATCCTTTGTCATTTTCCTGACAAGTTCAATCTCTGCCAGCTTTAAGGAAAGCGCTGCCGTCCGCTGCTGTCCCTGAGAACCAAACTTTCTGATATCAACCGCCCCAACCGCAAATGAGAAATCATCGCGGTGCGGGCCAGCCGAAGTCTGTTTCAGACGGATATCCCTCTCCTGACATTTTTGCAGTTTTTCCTCAAAATCCATAGCCAGTACATCCGGTTCATAGACAATCTCAAGCTTTTCCTTCCCGCCAGTCAGTTTCAGATGAATCTCATAAATAATTTCATTTAACTGGCTGATAAACGTATTTCGCTGTTCGATGATCTTCTGTCCATAGGATACGAGCTGTGAATCCCACAAAAACAATGTATCCCTGAGACCCGGATTTGTATATAGATCTTTCAGAAGGCGGTTTCTCTGGTTTACAATCTTATTATAATGATTCAGATTGTGTAGATACACGCTGTCGAGCTGGCACAGCTCCATATCCACAAAACGCCGCCGCTCAGACGGACCGTTCTTGATGATGGACAAATCCTCTGGGGAGAAAAACACCACATTCAAAAGTCCCAGCAAATCCGCCGCTTTCTTAATCTTTTGTCCATTGATGGCAATGCCTTTTGACTTATTTTTCCTCAGATGCATATCCACACGGTTCTCAAGTCCGTCTTTCCTCACATAAGTACGAATATGTGCCTCCTCGGAGGCAAAACGAATCATATCTTTGTCTTTGCTTCCCTTGTGGGATTTGGTCGTGGCAGACAGATAGACCGCCTCTAGGATATTCGTCTTTCCCTGTGCATTGTCCCCATATAAAATATTGGTTCCGCTGTCAAAATGAATGGACAGTGTTTCATAATTTCTAAAATTTTCAAGCTCTAGTGATTGGATAATCATATATTCAGCCTTTCGAGCGGATCACAAAAGTATTGCCCTCAAAGCACACTTCGTCATTTTCAACCAGTTTTTTTCCGCGCTGTGTCTCCACCTGCCCATTGACCTTCACCTGTCCATCCTGTATGACATACTTGGCATCCACGCCGGATTCGACAAGACCTGCAAGTTTTAGCGCCTGCCCAAGTTTGATATAATCATCCTGAATGCGCACTTCTTCCATAACAAAACCTCCACCTTTTTATGAATTGACAGTACTGAATGTCACAGGGAGAATCAGATAGGTATAGGTCTCTTCATCATCTTTGATAAAGCAAGGCGCCTTAGAATTCAGGAGCTTGATCTCCACCTGCTCATCATCAATCACTTTCAGAGCGTCAATCAAAAATTTGGGATCAAAACCAATCATCAGATCTTTGCCCATCTTGGTAATGTCAATCTCTTCATTCAGGCTTCCAATGATCGAATTCATTTTTAACTCCATCACTTCATCCTTAATATTCAAAATAATCGGCTTCTTATCCCCCTCCTTTACAAGCAGTGTAGAGCGGTCAATACAATTTTGAAATTCCTTTTTATTGATCGTCACCTTGGTCTCATAATCCGCAGAGAGAATGTTATCAATCTTTAGATAATCCCCTTCAATCAACCGTGATACCACCGTAGTACTATCAAATTCAAACAAAATATGTTTGTTGGTAAAGAAAATATTGACATCTTTGTCGGCGTCGCCCGGAAGAATTTTGCTGATTTCACTCAAAGTTTTTCCCGGTACAATCACTTTTTTGGCAGGATACGAATTTTTCAGATGAATGCGCCGCAAAGAAATCCTCAAACCGTCCGAAGAGACGACCTTGAGTATATCGTCATGAATTTCAAAAAGTTCTCCTGTCAGGATTTTGTTGGTAAAATTGTCGGCAATGGAGAAAATCGTCTGCCGTATGACTTCCTTTAAAGTAAATTGTGAGACACAGATGGATTCTGAGCGGTCGATCTGTGGTAAATAAGAGAAATCTTCTCCTGATTTTCCTACAATATTAAATTTTGCTTTTTCACAGGTAACTATCGCTTTGTAAGAAGGATCTGTTGCGATGGTGACATCATTGTCTGGAAGCTTCCTTACCATTTCAAGAAATATTTTGGCATCAAGCGCAATGATGCCTTTTTCTGCAATCTCTCCTTCTATAATGGTTTCAATACCAAGCTCCATATCGTTCGCAGTTAGTTTGATTTCACCTTTTGATGCATCAATCAGAATACACTCAAGTATTGACATCGTAGTTTTACTTGGTACAGCCTTTGAAACAGTGTTTACACCATTTAAGAGATTTGATTTTGAACATATGATTTTCATGTGTATAACTCCCTTCGCTGTAATAGTGATAATTTTGGCAGCGCGCACACTGCGGGAAAAAATATATAAATATATATAAATCCGTAGTATTCGTAATAATAGCGGTGGAAATGTGAATAATCCTGTTTTTGCCCGAAATACGGGAAAAGTTGTCGAAAATATCCTGTGGATAACCCTCAGAATGATTCTGAAGATCTTCAGAGTAATTCACATTGAAAGATTTATGAGGGTGTCAGCTTTTTCTTAATCGTCTCGATTTTATTTTCTAAATCCTCATCTGTCTTGATTTTTTCCTCAATCTTTTCCACACCGTGAATGACGGTTGTATGGTCTTTCTTTCCCAGATAGGAGGCGATCATCTGCAAGGAGGTATCTGTCAGATGGCGGCACAGATACATAATGATCTGTCTGGGGAGGACATATTCTGAGTTTCGTTTTTTGGAAGTGATATCTTCCTTGGAGATATTAAAATGTTCTGCCACGACATCAATAATCAGGGCCGGGGAGAGCTCCCGCACTTGGTCTGGATAGATGACATCCTTGAGTGCATCCTCAGCGAGCGCAAGGTTCAGCTCCTGCTTATTCAGACGGGCATTTGCCATCACTTTGTTGAGCGCGCCCTCTAGCTCCCGGATATTCGATTTAATGTTTGTGGCGATATACTGTATAATCTCATCATCAATCTCCTTGTCATACATCTCAGCATTTTTGCGCAGGATTGCCATACGTGTCTCATAATCCGGCGGCTGGATATCTGCGATCAGACCCCACTCAAAACGGGAGCGGAAGCGCTCCTCCAAAGTCTCCATTTCTTTTGGCGGTTTATCGGAGGATATAATAATCTGCTTTCCAGCAGAATGAAGGACATTGAACGTGTGAAAAAACTCTTCCTGAGTGGACTCCTTTCCTATTATAAATTGTATGTCGTCTATCAGAAGGACATCGACCGTTCTGTACTTGTCGCGCAGCTTTGTCATCACGGCGGCATTACCGCTTCGGATCGATTCGATCACCTCGTTGGTAAATTGTTCAGAAGTGACATACAGCACCTTTTTGTGCTGGTTCTGCTCTAGCACAAAATGGCCGATGGAGTGCATCAGGTGGGTTTTCCCAAGTCCGGCGCCGCCGTACAGATAAAGGGGATTGTATGCCTCACCCGGCGATTCCGCTACAGCGAGCGCTGCGGAGTGTGCAAATTTATTGTTGTTTCCCACGACAAAGGTATCAAACTTATACTTGTTATTCAGATTCGCTGCTTCATGCTTTAGGTTATTTCTGCTTTTTTTCGGCTGCTTTGTGTTATCCTCCGTCTCATTCTCTTCAGCGGCGGCATCTTCCTCTGCGATAAATATGACATCATATTCATGATTCATTAATTCAGAAATTGTTGCTTTGAAGCAAAAATAATAGTTTTTCTGAATATACTTTAATAGACGCGCTTGGGCTGATGGGATCAGGATTGTCACAATATCATTTTCAACCTTGTAAAATTGCAGGGGTTTGACCCAGTTATTAAATGAAATCGCAGTAAGATCGTACTCATCGCGAATCATTTCCTTAATTTCATTCCATCTGTCTTTAATCTCGTTCATGCGATACCTCTGAAATTATTTAAAAATACAAACTCATACACATTAATAGTAACCCAAATGAGGAAAAAAAGCAAATAAATGTGAAAAAAATATTAGTAATCCCCAATAAATTGTTGATAATGTGGATAACTTTATTCAAAAAATGTGGAAATTTGGAATTTCAGTGTCTGAAAAACGAGTAATCCACATTTTTGTGGATAAGTATGTGAATAGTTATATACATCATCCACAGTGATATTTTCTGTCTCTGTAACTTTTGACAAAAAGGTTTTCTACATGTTTTCGACGAGATATCCACAAGTTACCCACAATTTGTGGATATCTTGGGTATAATGTGGATTTCAATTATTTTTCTGTGGAAAAGGTGTGTTTTATATTTTATTCTTATTTTATGTATGGTATTGGGC
>VSNR01000162.1 GCA_009774345.1 Lachnospiraceae bacterium
ATATTAAGAAAGGCTGGTATGAAAATGAATGGGATCAACAATATAGGACTTTTTTCAAATCAAACGGCAAATAAAGATGGGGCAGCCTTTATAGGTAATCTTTCAGGTGTCAACAGAAGGGCACAGAGCAGGAGGGCGGCATCAGACAGCAAGCAGACCAACACAGACAAGGATACCTATGAGTACAGTGGACAGACGCGCGATGTGAAGGCAGGATACAGCAGACCAAAGAAAACAGAGTCAACAGAGTACAAACCACTTGATTCAAACGGCATACAGGAAGGCATCGAGCTCAGCGATGCAGCCAAGAACCTGCTGGCAGAGCTGAGAGAAAAGTATGGCAATATGGATATATCTGTGGCAGAGTGGTCTACGGATGAAGAGCAGGATTATTATGCAGAGCAGTCGGATAGGGACTACAGCGTGCTGATCAATCCTGAGCTCTTAGAAAAGATGGCGGCAGACCCGGCTGAGAGAGAGAAATATGAGAAGGTTCTGAGCGGTGCCGGCGATCAGCTGGATACCCTGAAGGAAGAACTCGGTGAGGATGCAGACAAGATCAAGGGATTTAGCATCACGATGGATAAGGATGGAAATGTGTCCTATGCAGTGAAGCTTCTGAAAGATCTGGAAGCGAACAGCAAGGCGCAGAAAGAGCGTATCAGTGAACGGCGTGCTGAGCGGAAAAAGGCTGAGGAGGAACGCGAGGAGAGAGTCGTCAAGAAGAAACTTGAGACGGAGAAAGTGGAAGCATCCTCGATCGAGGAGCTGGTAGCGGCAATCAAGAAAAAGCTGCACCCGGAACAGGCTGAGACAGACCAGCAGGCAAAGCCTGAGGAAGAATTGTAAAAATATAGAAGTAAGCCATATTAAAATGTATGCGAGCAGGAGAAAAGTTTTCCCCTGCTCGCGTTGCTTTTTTGGATATAGATGATATAATATGATACATGGATTGCATAAAACAGGAGGACAAAATGAAGTGAAGATAATAATTGCAGGTGAAGGGAAAGTCGGTGCGATGCTGACAAGGCAGCTCTCTGCGGAGGGGTACGATCTGACATTGATTGATGCCGACTTAAAAGTGCTCGAATCGACCGAGGAACGGTATGATATTATTGGCGTACAGGGAAATTGTGCGTCTATGAAAACGTTGGAGCAGGCAGGCGTCAAGGACGCAGACTTGCTCATTGCGGTGACAGATGCAGATGAGGTGAACCTGATCTGCTGCATGACGGCACACGGGATAAATCCCAAGATACATACAATTGCCCGCATTCGGAATCCAGAATATACCGAGCAGATTTACAAGATGCGGAGCCTCTTTGCGCTGTCGATGATGATTAATCCAGAGCGGTCTGCCGCGATCGAGATTGAGCGGCTTTTGAAATATCCGGGCTTCTTAAAGCGCGATACTTTTGCAAAAGGCAGAGTGGAGATCGTAGAGCTGCGCGTGGAGGCGGGGCATAAGCTGTGCAACACGGCGCTCAATGACCTGTACAGCATTGTCAAGTGTAAGATTCTGGTGTGTACTGTTATCAGAAACGGCAAAGCCGCCATGCCGGGCGGTGATTTCGTTCTGAGGGAAGGAGACAGAATCTTTGTGACGGCACCGACCAATGTGCTCACAACGCTGCTCAAGAATCTGGGGATTATCACGCACAAAGCCAAGCGCGTCATTCTGTGCGGAGGAGGGCGTGTGAGCTTTTATCTGGCACAGCTTTTGTTGAGAAACGGTATCGGTGTCCAGATTGTAGAGCAGAATTATGACAAGTGTGTCCAACTCGCGGACATGCTTCCCAAAGCCTCCATTATTCACGGAGATGCCACGAAAGAGTTTTTGCTTGACAATGAGGGAATTTCGGACTGTGACGCCTTGGTGACGCTCACAGGGGTAGATGAGATGAATATTATTATCTCGCTGTACGGCAGCAGCTGTAAGGTGCCGCAGATTATCACGAAGCTAGGGCGGCTCGAGAATAATACCATATTGGATGCCCTGCCGCTTGGCAGTATCATCAGCCCCAAAGAGCTAAGCTGTAATAATATCGTACAGTATGTGCGCGCGATGCAGAATCAGACAGGGGCGGCGCTGACGGTGTACACGATTGCAGACGGACAGGCGGAGGCGGTAGAATTTATGGTGGACCAGAGCACGCTTCACTGCGGAGAGCCGCTAAAGCAGCTCAAAATCAAGAAAAATGTGCTGGTGGTATGTATCATGCATGGAGCACAGCTTGAGATTCCAAACGGTGAATCCAGCTTTGAGCGGGGAGATACGGTGATCGTCGTCACAGGGGCGGACAGGGTGATCTACAAGCTGAATGACATATTTGAATAAATTTGAGGGATAAAAGGGATAAGAACGATTATGAATTATAAGATGATGGGCAGATTTATAGGTCATATTCTGCTGGTGGAAGCAGTGTTTATGGTTCCGGCATTGCTGATTAGTCTGTTCAAACAGGAAGACCGGGCATGTGTGGGATTTGCGGTGAGTATTTGCATCACAATGCTGCTGTCTTTGCTGCTTCTGGTGCTGTGCAGGGGCAGCAAACGCAGCTTTAAGGCGAGGGAAGGGCTGGTCTGTGTCAGCGGCAGCTGGATTGTGATGAGTCTCTTGGGAGCGCTGCCGTTTTATATATCGAGGGAGATTCCGTCTTTTCTGGATGCACTGTTTGAGACAGTTTCCGGGTTTACGACGACAGGGGCTTCGATTCTGCCGGAAGTGGAGGTGCTCTCGATGGGTATTCTCTATTGGAGGAGCTTCACGCACTGGCTGGGCGGTATGGGCGTGCTGGTTTTTGTGCTGGCAGTCGGCGCGCTGGGCGAGAGCAGCAAAGGCTTTACCATGCATCTTCTGCGCGCGGAGAGCCCGGGGCCGCAGGTGGGAAAACTGGTGCCTAAGATGAAAAAAACAGCGGAGATTTTGTATCTGATCTATATATTGCTCACAATACTCAATATTGTGTTCTTGTTAATCGGCAGAATGCCGTTGTTCGATGCGGTTTGTACGGCGCTTGGAACTGCCGGAACGGGTGGATTTGGCATCAAAAATGACAGTATAGCGGGTTATAGCCCGTATTTACAGAATGTATGTACTGTTTTTATGCTGCTGTTTGGTGTCAATTTCAGTTGTTATTATATGCTTTTGCTGCGCCAGTTTTACAGTGTATTTAAGGATGAGGAGCTCCGGCTTTATCTGGGCGTGATCTTTGGCAGCATTGTGCTGATCACATTGAATCTGAGAGGGTTTTATGACACCTTGGAGGAGACGCTGCGCCATGCGGCGTTTCAGGTTGCGAGTATTGTGACGACGACCGGATTTGCCACGACGGATTTTGATCTGTGGCCCACCTTTTCCAAAGCAATCATACTGGGGCTGATGGTGATTGGTGCGAGTGCGGGCAGCACTGGCGGCGGCTTTAAGTGTGCGCGGGTGCTGATTATCGTGAAGGGGCTTCGGAGAAACCTGCGGCGCGCGATCTCGCCGCAGAAGGTGCAGGTAGTCCGCATCAATGACCACATGGTTGATGAGAAGGTGCTGGAAAATACCAACGCCTATCTGGCGGCCTACGTGATCATATTGTTTATCAGCTTTTTACTGGTGTCTATGGATCACTTCTCGATTACAACCAGCCTTACAGCGGTGCTTTCCTGTTTCAACAATATCGGGCCGGGACTTGAGGCAGTGGGGCCGACTTGCAGTTTCGGGGCGTTTGGCGGGCTGTCAAAACTCGTGCTGATCGTGGATATGCTTGCCGGCAGACTGGAGATTTTCCCGATTCTGATCTTGTTTTCAAGGAGTACATGGGGACGGCTAAAAGGATAAAAAGGGCGTCGGATGATTTTTTTCATCAAAAATATAGGCAGGCAGATGGTTGGTCGTGCCCTCCTTCCATGCAAGGTGTTCTGGCGGGACGTGGAGTGAGAAGCCGTGTCCGCTCTTGATGCGTGCCACGTAGTCAGCGGCAGAAGTTAAGGGCGTGTCAAATGCCATGCCGTAGATGCAGCCGTTGTCTGTTCTGCCGACATGGTGGATGTCAGAGCCGGCAGTCATGGTGATCTGGTGCTCCTTTGCATAGCGGTATGCCATGCGGTCCTGCTCATGCGGATTGCCGCAGTTTGCAACTTCAAAGGCGTCACACTGAAAGGGGTGTACATACACTTCGGACAGATAATGCCGCTCCCGGAAAGGGTGTGCCTGCACGACGAGTCCGCCGTCTGCCTTGATCTTTTGATAGTGGGTGATATGATCCCACGTCATCATGTCCGGGTGGTGTTTGAGCCAGTCTTTGTCAAGGCCATAGACGAGAAATTCGTCGCCGTCAAAGCGGCATTCCCATGCGAAAAATACTTTGAGTCCCTGGCGGCTGCCCTCTGCCTTGGCGTCCTCATAGCCGCTGCAAAAGATCTCCACACGCTCCTCCCAAGGGAGATTTTGGGGGACACAGCAGTTGCCGTTAAAGAAGTGGTCTGTGACAAAGATGCCGTCAAACCCGAGATTTTTGTAAAAGGAAATATATTCGGAACCTGCACTGCGGGCACAGGCACTGGCGGCAGTGGTGTGCAGGTGCGTTTCATAGATGTAGGACATTGTTTTGTGCCTCCTTTTTGGAATGTTTTGGAATATATCAGATTTCATTCGCCATTATAGCATAAATATCATAGAAAAGGAATCAGGAAAATGAATCAGAAACAGAAGCAGACACCGCTGCTCGATGCAGTCACGGATTTTATCGCCACGAAGCCTGCGTATTTCAGAATACCGGGGCACCGGCTCGATAGAGGAATCAGTCCGCGCTGGACGGACCGTGTTGGAACGAAATTTTTTGCATACGATGTGACAGAGACGCCGCTCACCGATGATTTGCACAGTCCCAACGGGGCAATTGCCAAGGCGCAGAAGCTGCTTGCTGCGCTCTATCATGCAGATCAGAGCTTTTTTCTCGTAAATGGAAGCACTTGCGGCAATGAAGCGATGATTTTGAGCGCGGCATTGGAGGGGGAGAAGATCTTAATCGCAAGAAATGCCCACAAATCAGCGCTGATGGGCCTGATTTTGTCTGGGGCGCAGCCTGTGTATGTGATGCCGGAAGTTTGGCCGGCGTGGGGCATACAGGGAGAAGTCACAGCGGCGTCTGTCCAGAAAGCCTTTGTGGAAAATCCTGACTGCAAAGCGCTGTTTCTGGTGAGCCCGAGTTATTATGGCGTGTGTTCGGATCTCGCTGCGATCGCAGAGGTTTGTCATGCACATGGCGCCCTTCTGCTGGTCGATGAAGCGCATGGAGGGCATCTGTATTTTCATGACGGACTGCCGTCCGGGGCGCTTTTGGCGGGCGCAGATCTCTGCGTACAGAGCATGCATAAGGTGACGGGTGCGCTGACGCAGAGTTCCGTGCTGCACTGCAAAGATCATGGCGTGCGCAGTGTTGTGTTTGACCGAATCACACAAAATCTTCATCTGGTGCAGAGCACAAGTCCGAGTTATCTGTTGATGACATCGCTTGACTGCGCTAGGTATGAGCTTGCCCTGAACGGGACACAGATGATGGAGAAAGCGCTTGCGCTTGCATCCTATGCGCGGGAGAGGATTCAGAAAATTGCAGGCTTTCGCTGTATGGAGGGTGACGGGCTTGACAGGACGCGGCTCGTGATCTCGGCGTGTGCGCTTGGGCTTTCAGGCTATATGCTTGAGAGACTGTTGTATGAGAAGTATGCAGTCAATATGGAGCTGGCAGATGACAAAAATGTTCTCGCCATTGTCACCTATGCAAATGAGCAGGAGGATTTGGACAGGCTGGTGGCGGCGTGCGCAGACCTTAGTCAGAGCCGTCAGCATTGTGCGGGGGAAAAAACGGCGCCGGCAAATCAGGAGTATCCGCCATTTCCACAGCCGCCCAAGCAGGTTCTGACACCGCGCAGGGCATATTTCTCTAACACAAAGAAAATCCGCTGGCAGGAGGCGGCAGGACAGATGTCCGCGCAGGTGATCGCGCCCTATCCGCCCGGCATTCCGGTGATTTATCCCGGGGAACAGATCAGTCAGGAAATATGGGATTACATTGAATGTTTTCGCAGGGACGGGCGGCATATTCACGGGGCAGGCGGGGACGACAGACTGGAATTTGTAAAAGTTGTAAATGAATAAAAATAAAATTGTTAGGAATAATAACCATGTATTAGAAGTTTATTCGAAAGGCATGGTTATTTTTGTGGCAAATGTAGTATTGTATTTAATGGCAAAACAGAATGTGGCACTGGCAAAGGCGGATGTGGAGCTCTGCGATGTCGCAAGTGTCTACTGTGAGGATGAGACCATCCGCGCAAAGGTGGAGGCGATCAAGGTACACCGCTTCAGGCATGAGGGAGAGCCAAGGGTGGTGGTCAGTGTCCTCAAAATCATCGAGCAGATTACAAAGCTCTGCCCGGGTGTCACGGTGGAGAGCATCGGAGAGACAGACATTATTATACAAAAAGCTTCGCTGGAGCATGATAAGCCGGAACAGAAGTACAGTCCGTGGGCGTATATCAAGATTGCGATCGTGGCGCTGATCTGCTTTTTCGGCTCGGCCTTTACCATTATGGCATTTCACAATGATGTCGGGCTGGCGGATGTGCTGAGCCGGATTTATGAGCTGGTGATGGGGGTAGAATCAGATGGCTACACCGCGCTTGAGATATCATACTCGGTTGGGCTGGCGCTGGGAATCATTGTATTTTACAACCATGTCGGCGGCAAGAGGCTGACTTCTGACCCGACGCCGCTCGAGGTGGAGATGCGAAATTACGAGCGGGATGTCAATCAGGCGATCGTGGAGATGGCAGACAGACAAAAACTGGAAGAGGATGTGGATTAGATGGTGTGGAAACTGATCTTGCTGTGGATAATCGGCATCAGCTCAGGACTGATGGTCTCGGCAGGGGTATTTACCGTACTTTTTGTGGTGGGGCTGGTGCCGCGGTTTGCGGGGCGGACGGATACAGCATGGTGCGAAATTTTTTATGAGGAGTGCCTGATCTTTGGCGCGGTGCTGGCGGATGTACTCAGCGTCTTTCCAATTAAGGGGTCTCTTGGCAGCAGCCCCAACCTGCTGCTTACGGGACTGTTAGTAGTGATTGGCGTGTTTGCAGGAATTTTTGTGGGATGTCTGTCCATCGCGCTCTCGGAGGTGCTCGACGGTATCCCGATTTTTGCCAGACGGATACGGCTCAAAATGGGGGTCAGTATCGCGGTGCTGATGGTGGCAGTCGGAAAGATCGCAGGGTCGATTGTTTATTTTATCAATGGATTTTTTGAAGGGATATAGGGAGGAAAACACAGATGGCATCAGAACAGAAAAAGGAAGCGTATCAGGAGTATGTGAAGCAAAACTCGCCAAAGACCAATCTGCCATTGCAGATGGGCAAAGCGTTTATCATGGGCGGGCTGATCTGCTGCGTGGGGCAGTTTATCGTCAATATCGCGATGAATCAGTTTGGAATTGAGAAGGATACCGCAGCGGCGTGGTGTTCGATGTTTTTGATTCTCCTGAGCGCGGTGCTGACAGGCTTTAATTTCTATGGAAAATTAGTGAAGTGGGGCGGCGCGGGCGCGCTTGTGCCCATCACGGGATTTGCAAATTCGGTGGTTGCGTCGGCAATCGAGTACAAGACGGAGGGGCAGGTGTACGGAATAGGATGTAAGATCTTTACGATTGCGGGACCTGTCATCCTGTATGGCATCTTTACAAGCTGGGTACTGGGACTGATTTATTGGATTGGGAAAATGATGGGGCTTTTGTGAGCGCGGCAGTTGCCCGCGCGCATAAAGAGAGGCGGCATCTGCATAGACGGATGCTGCCTCTTTTTGTATTATCGGAAGCTCTTAATCCAGTTGACGAGAGAGTCGTGGTATACATTGTTGGTGACATCCCTGCGCATCTGGTCGGTGACGGGACCGTTTTTCTCCATGATGGCAAGGATTGCTTCTTGTAGACCGGCAATCTTTCCTCTCTCAAAATCTTCTGAAACCGCCTCGTGTGCAGGCGCTGCTGTGGGTGCGGAGGCTGTGTCAGCAGGAGTCTTTGCAGCCGGTTCTGCGGACGAGGAATGTTCAGCCGCAGGTGCAGGTTCTGATTTGGCTGTCTGTGGGGCACTTGGACTGTTCTGAGGAGCAGGTGTGTCAGCAACAGTGGTCTTTGCGGCATCTTCCACATGAAGTGTTACAGGTGTCACATTTGAGAGCTTGTCAGCAGTCTGGTCAGTGACAGGCAGCCAGATCTCCCCGGAGTTTGCCTTTACATTGACACAGATATTGCCGTTTTCCACACGGACTTTCTGACCAGAGAGTGCGCCGACATACTCAGCGGCATTTCCGGCAGGAAGCGTCATTGTGAAATCACTGTCGTCGTTGTTTACGGTGACAACGACACTTTCTCCCTCAAAGTTTCTCGAGAACGCATACTGGCGATTCATGAGCTTGAGTTCTCTGTAATCGCCGTAGGATAAAGCCTTGGACTGCTGTCTGGTACGTCCCAGTGCGGCGACAAGTGCCGTGAAGGAATTGTCCGTCAGGGCGTTTTTATAATCGTCGAGATTCAGTGCAGGTCTTAAAGAGGCGTCGGAGAACTTTTCTTTTCTGCCCTCGATGCCAAACTCGGAACCATAGTACAGTGACGGAATACCCGGCAGCGTGTACAGCAGGATATGCACAGGAGTGAAATGCGCCTTATTGTTGAGCTTGGTGTAAATGCGCTCGACATCATGGTTGTCCACAAAGTTGTAGAGCTTGAAGCCGTTCGGATTGTTGCTGCCCATCTCGTACAGACGCTTTACAGTGTGCGCGATCTCAAAGAAGTTGTGGTCGTTGTTGCCGGAATACAGTGCCTTGTGCAGCTGGTAATTGGTGACAGAGTGCAGTGTGCCTTCATTTACCCAGCGCGAGTAATCGCCGTGGATGACTTCACCCATCAGCCAAAATTCCGGCTTAACTTCGTTTGCGACATGGCGCAGCGCCTTCATAAAGTCAAAGTCAAGCACATCCGCAGCGTCAAGACGAATGCCGTCCACGTCAAACTCGCTGACCCAGAAGCGGACAACATCACAGATGTAGTCCTTCACGGCCGGATTGCGCTGGTTGAGCTTCACGAGCAGGTTGTAACCGCCCCAGTTGTCGTAGCAGAACCCGTCGTTGTACTCGTTGTTGCCGCCAAAGTTCACATTGCAGTACCAGTCTCTGTACTGCGAGCCTTCACGTTTTTCCTTGATGTCTTTGAATGCAAAGAAATCGCGCCCGGTGTGGTTGAACACGCCGTCAAAAATTACTTTGATGTCCTTTTGATGGCACTCTGCCACGAAATTTTTCAGATCTTGATTGTCGCCGAGGCGGCTGTCGAGCTTTTTGTAGTCGGTCGTCTCATAGCCGTGTCCGACAGATTCAAACAATGGTCCGATATAGATGGCGTTGCAGCCAATGCGTTTGATGTGGTCAATCCAAGGCAGCAGTGTATTTAACCGATGCTCCGGCTCCCCATAAGTGTTTTCCTTCGGTGCGCCTGTCAGTCCCAAAGGATAGATGTGATAAAAGATAGCCTCATCGTACCAAGCCATTTTTAGGTCCCCCTTTATATCTCGTATTTTTTAGAATATTGTGATAACAGCACTGGATAGATCTGGCAGTTATCTGTACAGACACTTTAGTATATCATATAAATGAAGATTGGTCAAAATTTTAATTTTTTCAAGATTTTGTTAAAGGTGTAAAACTTATTCAATTTGTTGAAGAATTATCGCGGAATGAGGCAGCAGATTATTCGTAGTTTGTTAAAAATAATCTGTCACCCAAGCGTTTCAATCACGCACTGATGATTCTTCTCCTTTGTGTCATAGTTCATTCCGACAGC